>CAJOQL010000079.1 GCA_905236935.1 uncultured Bacilli bacterium | reverse complement strand
TACATTAGTATATAAATCACCAATTCACTTAAAGGCGAATTGGTGCTAGTATCACACTAGCCAACCCCTTTTTATTCTTTGAGGCTAACCCAGGGGGATAGCCTCTATTTTTTTTGTTTTAATTTTTATCTGATAATTCTTTATAAAATCTATATCTTTTTTCTGCATTTTCTTTATTGATATTTAACAATATCTCTGCTTTTTCTTTATCCTTAATTCTTAATGAATTATATCTAGTTTCATTATTTAAGAATTCTTCATACTTATCAAAATTTGGTTCACGTGAATCAAGATATAACTTATCTGAATTATAATGCATTAAAAGTATATAACCACATTCTACTGCCAATTTTTCCGTTGAAATTGCATTAGACATTCCACCTTTAATTCCATGTTCTATACATGGAGAATATGCAATTATAATTGCTGGTCCATTATGTTCTTCTGCTTCTTTAAATACATTTAAAGCTTGCATCACATTAGCTCCTAAAGAAATTTGAGCAACATAAATATTAGGATAATTCATAGCAATTTTAAATAAATCTTTTTTAGAAGTTTGTTTTCCTCCATTAGCAAATTCAGCTACTGCACCAATTCTAGTAGATTTACTTGACTGACCACCGGTATTAGAATAAACCTCTGTATCAAGTACTAATATTTTTATATTTTTATTACTAGATAAAACATGATCAATTCCACCAAAACCAATATCATAAGCCCAACCATCTCCGCCTATTGCCCATACACTTTTAGGTAAAATATAATCTCTCAAGTCACATGGTACATAACTATCAAGTATATCTTTTAGTTTTAACATTTCATCAAAATTATCATAATTATTTTTAACTAAATCTAATAACTTAGCATCATCTATTTTATCAGTTAATATTTTATAAACTCTTTGTCTTAACTTATCATAAGAATTTAAAAGACCAAAGGCATATTCAGCATTATCCTCAAATAGACTATTTCCCCAAGATATTTTATAAGGTAAACTAGGAATACTACCACCATAAATACTAGAGCATCCAGTCGCATTTGCTATAACTAATTTTTTACCAACAACTTGCGTTAATAATTTAATATAAGGAGTTTCACCACAACCAGCACAAGCCCCACTAAATTCAAATAATGGTTCATTTAATTCCACATTTCTAATAGTATTTAATGGAAATTTCTGATTATAATAATTTTCAAATAAGTCATTAGCAATTCTTTGTTTTTCTTCATCAAATTTACCAAATTCAAAACAATTTTTAGGACAATTCTTTACACATAATCCACATCCTGTACAATCAGCCTCACTAACAGAAATAATAAATTTTCCATTTCCACCAATAACAGATTTTCCTAAATTAGCATATTTATCATTATCATCTACTATAAATGGTCTAACCACTGCATGAGGACAATATAATGCACAAAAACCACATTCTATACATTCATCACTATTCCACTTAGGAACAAATGAACTCATTTTACGTTTATCTAGTTTACTGCTTCCCCCAACAAATAATCCATTTTTATAATTTATTAAATCGCTAACTTTTAATTCATTACCTTTTCTTGAAGTTATTATTGAATGAAAATCATTATTATTACTAATTACTACTCCAGTACTATCATCTATTAATACCTCTTCTAAATAATCTTTAAAATCTTTAACGCATGATATATTAGCATTAACAATTTTTTCTCCCTTTGTAGCAAATCTTTCATTAATATCTTTTATTAATAATTCTTCAAAATTTGGAGTTTTTAACAAATATAAAATAGCAGCTTCCAAAATTAGACTAATCTTACCACCTATTTCATTTTTTAAAGCAAGTTCTTCTGCATTAATTTTGTAAACCTTAATCTTTTTATCTTTAAGGATTTGTTTAACTTCATTTGGCAAAAATCTATTTAAATCTTCAGCACTTCTAATTGAATTTATTAATAAAATACCATTACTTTTTATTCCATCTAAAATATTAAATTTATAAAAATATTCATCTTTACTAACTACAATTAGTTCTGGATTATTAACATAATATGGTGCTTCAATTATATTATTAGATAATCGTAAATGAGAAATTGTAACTCCACCACTTTTTTTAGAATCATATTCAAAGTATCCTTGAACATAACTATTATCTCCAAGAACTTTTAAAATATTTTTACTCGCACTTACCATACCATCGGATCCAAAACCAAATATTTTAAATTCACGATAATTATTATTTAGTATAAAATCATATTTTTTTATACTGGTATTGCATAAATCATCATTAATTCCAATTGTAAAATTATTTTTAGGACTATTTTTAAGCATCATAAATACAGAATAAATATCTTCTGGCGTTACATTTTTACTAGATAAACCATATCTTCCACCATATATTTCCACTTTTTCATTACTTAAAGCTGATAATATATCTAAATATAATGGCTCTCCACTACTACCATATTCCTTAGTACGATCTAAAACTGCAATTCTTTTTACACTTTTAGGAATCGCTTTAAGTAAATATTCTTTACTAAATGGACGATATAAATGAACTTCAACTAATCCAAATAAACTATTTTGAGGTAAAGTTACTACTTGTTTTATCGTATCACATACTGATCCCATAGCAACAATAATATATTTAGCCTTTGATGGGCCATAATAATTAAATGGTTTATAATCAGTTCCAATTTTTCTATTTAATTCATCCATATAATTTGCTACAATATCAGGAACTTTTAAATAATCTATATTACGTGCTTCCATACTTTGAAAAAAAATATCTTCATTTTGATTAGTTCCTTTAGTAATTGCCTTATTTGAATTTAATGCTTTACTTCTAAAATTTTCTATTTCTTTAAAAGAAACCATTTCTTTAATTATTTCCTTATCAATTTCTTCTATTTGATTATATTCATGACTTGTTCTAAAACCATCAAAAAAATGCAAAAATGGAAGACTACTTTTAATTGCCGATAAATGACTAATTAATGCTAAATTCTGAGCATCTTGAACATTAGTAGAAGCCATCATACAAAAACCAGTTTGTCTTACAGCATAAATATCTTGATGATCTCCAAAAATACTTAATGCATGACTTGCAATACTTCTTGCTGCAACATGTATAACTGCCGGAAGTCCTTCACCAGCTATCTTATACATATTTGGTATCATTAAAAGAAGACCTTGACTAGATGTAAAAGTACTAGCAAGTATTCCAGCTGATAAAGCACCATGAAGTGCTCCTGCTGCTCCTGCTTCACTTTGCATTTCAACCACATTCACTGTATCATCAAAAATATTTTTTTCATTTTTATTACATAAATTATCTATTCCACTAGCCATCGGACTACTTGGCGTTATTGGATATATAAAAGACATTTCACTTAAATTATAAGCCATTCTAGCACAAGCTGTGCAACCATCTACTACTTTCATATTTACACATTCTTTCTAATAATATTATAGCAAAATAAAAACGATACCACTATACTTTTTCGTATATAATCGTATCGCTATTTTCATATTCTAATAAATTAATTTTATATTTCTTAACTAAATAGTTTCTTATTTCATCATAATCATTAGAATTACCAACTAAAACATATTCTCCTTTTTTTAAATTTTTTAAAGGTTTATTATCATAATAAATAATATTACCACTTATAAATAAATAATTTATATCAAAATATCGATATACATTTATAATCTCCACACCTATATTTGAAATAGATTTAAAAGCATTCTTATATAAATATATTTCACTTGGACTAACTTTTTCAAACAATAATACTTTTACATTAACTTTAAATAGAGTGTTAATAATTTTATACTTATTAACAATTTTACCTAAAATATTAACTAATTTTAAATAATCATAAATTTTATTATTTAAAATAACTTTTTCTGGTATTATTTCTTTAATTAAAATATTTTTCTTTTGATTATATAATTTTATTTCCTTATCTGTAAATTCAAAAATAAACATAATGCCTCCTACTTAAAAAGCCCTAATTATGGGCTTTAATTTAATTCATTTATATTCATTTCATAAAACTTATCAGGATTAATATATTCACCATTACTAATAACTTCAAATAATAACATATTATCACTAGAAGATTCTACTTTATTAGACCCACTAGTACCAATTACATCACCTTGTTTAACTAAATCACCAATTAAAACTTTTACCTCATTTAATGATTGATAAACACTTGCTAAATTATTTGAATGTTTAATTACAACAACATTCCCCATAATTTCATCAGCTGTAATATCTGCAACTGTTCCATCTAATGTAGCAAGTATATCAAAGCTTTCATTAGATTTATATAAAATACCTGTATTAGGCATATATGTATTTTGATACATTATAAGTGAATTTTCTTGCATCTTAGCATCTGCATCTTTATCATAATAATTTTTTACAACTTCTACATCTTCTTTTTCATATGGTTTAATTACTTTATTTTCTACATAATTTACTACTGGTACTGGATTATCAATAATTCCTTTATAAACATATGATAATGTTTCATTTGAATAAACACTCTCTTTTAATACCTTATTTAATAAAACAAATGATGTTATTACTGCACTTACTGCAAATACATAAATACTAGCTACTACCCAACTCTTTAATTTTAGTCTACCTTTCATTTCACACCTCTTCTAATACAAGTTTGAGTAGTTTATTCAAAATTATACATTAAATTTTTGTCATTTCTGAATTTTGGTAATAATGATTTATTATTTCTCTATAATCATATCCTTTCTTTGCCATTTCATTAGCTCCATATTGACTCATTCCAACACCATGTCCATATCCTCTAGTTTTTATTAAAAATACATCACCGCTTTCTTTAATTTCAAAATCTGTAGATCTTAAATTTAATAGTTTTCTAAATTCTGTACCTTTAAATTTTTTATTTGTTATAACTATATTATCCACGTGTCCAGTGTCATTAATTGTCACATTTTGAATTATTATTTCACTTAAATTTAAAATTTTTAATAATTCTTCTTTTGAAAACTCTTTTTCCACTTCAAAATTTTTCAAACTAGAATTTTCATAAGGAGAATCAACACTTAAAAAAGTAGATACATTAAATACATTCATTGAATTTTCTGTTTTCCCATTACTCATTGAAAAATAATATGTTCTAAGAATATTACCATCTCTAGTTACAACTTCTCCTTTTGTACTATAAGCTGCCTCTAATAATTTATTATAATATTTTTTATAATCACTACCCCATTTTTTTATAAGTTCATCATTCGTATAATAAACTTGATCACTAACCGTAGAAGATATTTCAATTAAATTATTTTCTTCTTTACTCATAGCAAAACTTCTAGAAGCTACCGCTTGAGCTTTTAACGCTTCTTTACTAAAAGATGCTGGCATTTCAGCACCTATTACGCCAATAACATAATCTTCTAAATCCAAATATAAATCTTTATCTTTAAGATGAACAATAACATTTTTATTACTAGAAATATTTTGATACTCAAAAAAAGTAGTTTCTTTATACTTAAAACTACTTATATATATAGGTACTAAAAAAATAATTACCAAAAACAATTTTTTTATAAAAATCACCTTCTAGTTAATTATACTTACCTCACTAAAATTTATTATAAATTCTGCTAGTAAATTACCCATAATTAAACTAACAATTACTATAAAAAGTCTTGCTTCCCATATATGATTTCTTTTAAAAAAATTATTATAATTAATTCCAGTCATTACAAAACAAGATAAAATAACTGAAACAATATAAACCAAAAGTTTTCCCATTAATTATTCATTTCATATTCTAGAATTTGATTATTTCTACGAACATGTCTCTCTTCATTCTTAAAATCTGTATTAATAAATAAATCTATCATTTTAATAACATCATTAATTTTATTATTATTAGCACCTATTGCAATTATATTAGCATTATTATGTTGTCTTGCTAAAATTGCTTCACTAGTACTAGTTACATGTGCACACCTTACACCTTTTACTTTATTAGCAGCAATGCTCATACCAATACCAGTTCCACAAATTAGAATACCAAAATCTGCTTCTTTAGAAACTACTTTTTTTCCAACTTCAAAAGCATATTCAGGATAATCATCTAAAGCACTATTATGTTCACTAACATCAATAACTTCTAATCCTCTATTTCTTAAAAAAGCCTTAATTTCTTTTTTCATTTCTGTTCCATTATGATCAGTTCCAATTGCAATCTTCATACCAAAATCAACTCCTTAAGATATTTTACCACAAATTTAAAAAACTACAATTAAAATCTATCTTCAATTATGATAAGAAGATACAATTTATTACTAATATTTATTTATAAATAAAAATAACTAAGATTTTACTCCTAGTTAAGATTATATTTTTCTTTAAATCTTTGTGCTTTTCCAGATTTTTGTACTTGTTTAGATTCACCAGTAAATGCTGGACTACATTTAGAACATGTTTCTACAAAATGACTTTCCTTATTAGATAAAGTTTTAAAACTATTACCACAAACACATGTTATAGTACATTCTACTCTTTCTGGATGTAAGTTCTTCTTCATTTATTATTCCTCCTTCAGCCATGACTATTAATAGTCATAGAAATTCGTTTAACGTCAGTATTATATCATACTTTTAGGCATTTGCAAGTATTTTTACTCTTCAACTATTGCAACATTTGCCCCTACTGCTGATAACTTCTCAACAATATTTTCATATCCTCTTAAAATATGCTCAATATTTGTTATTTCTGTTTTACCTTCTGCAATCATTCCAGCTAAAAGCATTGCAGCTCCTGCTCTTAAATCAGTAGCCTCAACATTTTTACCAACTAAATTAGTTTTACCATGAACCACAGCAATCTTATTATCTAAATCAATATTTGCTCCCATTTCATTTAAATACTTAATATGGCGCATTCTATTTTCATAAATAGTTTCTTCAAAGATGGAGTCGCCGTCACATTGAGTTAAAAAAGTACTCATTGGTTGTCCTAAATCAGTAGGAAATCCTGGATAAACCAAAGTTTTAATATTAACTGGATTTAATCTATCACATTTAGAAATTTTCACAATTTTATTTTCAATTTCAAAATTACAACCTGCTTCATAAAGTTTATTAAATAAAGCATCTAAATGTTCCTTACAAACTCCTTCAATCATTAAATTTTTACCAAGTAAAGCACCCATAATAATATATGTACCCGCTTCAATTCTATCAGGAATAACCTCTATTTCTCCATCATGAAGTTCTTCTACTCCTTCAATTATTATTTCACTAGTTCCTGCTCCACTTACTTTAGCACCCATTGAATTTAAGAAATCTGCAATATTAATAATTTCTGGTTCTTTAGCAGCATTATGTATCTTTGTAATTCCTTTTGCCTTAACTGCCGCAAACATAATATTAATAGTTGCACCTACTGATGCCATATCTAAAAATATATCATTACCAACTAAATTTTTACCAGTAATTATATAAGTTTTTTCATCTTCAGTTGTTTCTACTTCAGCACCCAACTTTTTAAAACCATTAACATGAAAATTAATTGGTCTAGCACCTATCGTACAACCGCCAGGATAAGATATTTTGGCATAACCATATTTAGACAACAACACTCCCATAAAATAATATGATGCTCTCATCTTAGAAGCATAATTTTCATCAATTTCATGATTAACTGCATTTTTATTATCAATATATAAAGTATCACCTACTAGTTCAATGTTTGAACCAAGTAATTTCATCATTTGTATTAATAATCTAACATCACTAATATTAGGAACATTTCTAATAACACATCTTCCATTAGTAAGCATTGCCGCCGGAATTAAAGCAACTACACTATTCTTTGCTCCCCCAATTTTAATAGTACCACTTAATTCTTTCTTCCCCTCAATAACTAATTTTTTCATAAATAAACCTTTCTATAAAATAAAAGACTTCTTCATTTTTTAATATATATTCTTTTTAATATTTAGTCAATTTAATTAATAAATACTTGACATAAGTTTACAATACCTAAAATAAAAAGTATTAAAATTCCCAAATAAATTGCTTTATCTTTTAATATTTTAGATGCATATTTGCCAGTTATTAAACCAATATAAGTAATACATCCACTACATAATGCAAAAGTTAAAAAAGAAAGAAAATGATTATTAGTAATTCCTGATAATCCAATTCCAACTGAAAAACTATCAATGCTAACACTAAAACCTAATAAAATTACTGAAAAAAAAGAATTAATAATAGTTTGCTTGTCATTTTTTCTTTCAGCAAACATCATAAAAGATAAATAAAAAAGAATAATTGAAACTATCAGCTTAGGATGAATATTAATAATATTAAATAATTCATCACCTAACAAATTTCCAAGCATTGGCATTATAAAATGCATTATTCCAACTACTAAAGGAATTAATAATCTTTTAAAACTAGATATTCTAATCGTTCCTATTCCAAGCGCAATTGAAAAGGCATCCATACTAAGTGCAAGACCAATTAAAAAAATACTTAACATTAAGCCTCCTTAGTTAAGTATATTATCTAAAGTTTTCTAATATTCTTGATACAAATAATTGATATTCAACATCCGTAGTTGTATCATTTTCATCTAATAAACATAATGGTGGAAATAAAACACACCACCAATTACTACCTTTTCCATTTCCTAAAGTAACCACAATAGAATCATATATTCCTTCATTATATATAACTCCTTTATAAATTTTACTAGGAAAATAATTTTGCCCATAATCAAGTTTATAATTATTATTACCCAAAAATAAATAAATCTTAGAATTTATATCATCAAAATTTTCTAATATTATCTCATTAATTTTATCTTTACTATCAACATCTTTTACTAAATCATAAAGAATACTTTCTAAATAAGATTTTAATTCTTGTTTTTTCTTTATATCTAATTCATCAGTACTATTACTTATTACCCTTAATCTAATTGAATCATTAGGTATTATAACTAAATTATTATTCTCATCTTTAAAAAAAGTTAAAATTAAAATTATACTTGCTACAATTAATAGTATCTTTTTCAATTAAAAACACTACCTTTCACATTAATAATGGGTAGTGTTAAATAAATTTATTCATTATAAATAAACATATATCTATCTTTTCCAGTTAAATCTTGTTCTATAATTACTCTTACCATTTCAAAATAATTAAGTGCTAATTTTTTTAAATTTTCACCTTGTTCTTCATCTATTTCAAAAGCAATTAAAAATTTTTCTTTTAAATTTGTTTTAGCAATTTTAAATATTTGATCATAATACTTTAAAGGATTACCATCTGAATAAATTGCATCATATGGTTCATATTTTGTATTTTGTGATACTAAATCACCAGGAGTTATATAAGGAGGATTACTAACAATTATATCAAATTTATTTTTATAATTAAATTTAAAAACATCTTTAAGTAGGAAATTAATATTAGCCTTATTTAACCTAGCATTATCTTTTGCAGTTTCAAGTGCTTTTACACTAATATCAATTGCCGTAATATTAATGGATTCCAATTTCTTTTTTAAAACAATAGAAATACAACCAGAACCAGTTCCTATATCTAATAAATTACCACTTTCTAATCCTAATTTTTTAATATAATTTATCGTTTTTTCAACTAAACCTTCAGTTTCAAATCTAGGAATTAAAACATTTTCATTTACATTAATATGATAACCATAAAAATCTACATTACCAATTAAATATTGAACAGGATAATCATCCTCTACTTTTTTTAATACCTCTTTTAAATTATCCTTATATTTATCCTTTAAAAGTTCATAATCTAATTTAGATAAATTACTAGGCATTGCCTTCAATCTTTCTTCTTTGATCTTCAGTAATTAAAGCTTCTATTATAGGATCAATATTACCTTCCATAACTCTATCTAATTCCATAAGACTAAAATTAATACGATGATCAGTAACTCTATTTTGAGGATAATTATAAGTTCTTATTTTTTCAGAACGATCACCAGTTCCAACCATACTTTTTCTTGCTGAACCTACCGCATTTTCTTGTTTTTGTAAAAGCATATCGTAAATACGAGATTTTAATACTACCATAGCTCTTTCTTTATTCTTAATTTGACTTCTTTCATTTTGACATGTCACTACTATTCCAGTAGGAATATGTGTAAGTCTTACTGCTGAATCAGTAGTATTTACTCCTTGTCCTCCTTTTCCTGATGATCTATATACGTCTACTCTTATATCATCAGGATTTATTTCAACTTCTACATCCTCAACTTCTGGCATAACTAAAACTGTAGCAGTTGAAGTATGAATTCTCCCACCAGTTTCCGTTTCAGGAACTCTTTGAACTCTATGAACTCCACTTTCAAACTTTAATTTAGAATAAACATTATTACCTCTAATTGTATATTCAATTGTTGAAAATCCACCTGCTTCACCTTCAACATCATGAGTTACTTCAATTTTCCAACCATTTTTTTCTGCATATTTATTATACATTCTAAACAAATCACCAGCAAAAATATTAGCTTCATCTCCACCAGCAGCGCCTCTAATTTCCATAATAATATCTTTAGAATCATTTTCATCTTTTGGCAGTAATAAAAGCTCAATTTCTTTAACTAACTTAGCAAACTTTTCTTGATTTTCTTCTAATTCTAATTGCGCAATTTCACGCATTTCAGGGTCATTTACCAAATTTTTCAAATCATTTATTTCTTTTTCTAATTTTTGATATTCTTCATACTTTGTTACAACTTCCTCGATTGAACCTTTTTCCTTAGATAATTTTTTTTGCTTACTAAAATCACTTAAAACTTCTGGCTTTAATAATTCTGCATTTATTTCATCATATCGTTGTTTAATAATTTCTAATCTTTCTATCATAATTTATCCCCTTAACTTTAAGAAAAAGACTATTTCTTACATATCAGAATCTTCTAATTCTTCATCAGAATCTAAAATCACTAAATCTTGAAGATCATCATCTGCATCATCATCTGCATTTGCATCTTCATCATAGTTATCTTCTTCAGATTCATCATCATAATCTTCATCTTCAGATACTATTTCATAGTCTTCATCATCATCCTCAACAATTACTTTAGCACTATGATTTATTTTTAAATCACAATAACCATTATCTAACATAATAAATCTTTTATCAGTAATAATTTGTTCAAAAAAATTACCAATATTACTTTCAAATTCAGATTCATCAAGTTCTAATAATTCTATAACCTTTTTGAATAATTCTTGAATTTTAATCTTTTTATTAACTTCTTTTAATATCAAATATGCTACATCATCATATGATAATGTTTCTTTTTCTTCATCAGTTAACTTTAATTTCATTTATATATGTCCTCCTATGAAACCATTATATGTATACATTTTATATTTGATAATGGTTTTTTAAACATACATAATTTTATCATATAAATTTCTAATGTCAATATTTTTTTAAAGCCTAAAAAATAACCTCTAATTCATTCAAAATGTCTTTTTCACTTTCCATTTTATATTTGATATTTAATTGTTTATCATCTTCAATTATTTCTACAATTTCAATTGGTAAAGATAATTCTTGATTATAATTTATAAGTTTTATTAAACATTTACAATTTATAAAATCTAAAGTTAGACGATAATCATCTTCATTTCTAACTAAAATTCTTTTTTTAAAATCATAAATTATATTTTCACTTAAAAACTTATTATTCTCTATACTTCCATTTAAATTAAATTCTAATTTTCCATTTTTATATAAATTAATCATTTAAATCACAATGATATATTAGCATAATTATTTATAATAAATCCATAATATTACTGGTGAAATATGAAAAAAGTAAGACTTCTATATAAATTTTTTTTATTTAATATCATAGTACTTATAGTAATACTTACATCTTTATATGTTTATGCATATTTTTCCCCTAAAATAGTACTAAATTCTGCCAATTCTATTATTCTTTATGATCAAAATGAAGAAATAATATTTGCATCAAACAATAGTAATAGTTGGGTAAATAAAGATGAAATAAGTCCATACATAAAAAATGCTACTATTGCCATTGAAGATAAAAATTTTTATTATCATCATGGATTTGATTACTTAAGAATTCTTAAAGCAATTTATTTAAACATTAAAAATAAAGCTATTGTTCAAGGAGCATCTACAATTAGTCAACAATATGTTAAAAATTTATATTTAGATTTTGATAAAACTTGGAAAAGAAAAATAGAAGAAGCATTTTTAACTTTAAAACTAGAAGTCCATTATAATAAAGATGAAATATTAGAAGGATATTTAAATACAATTAATTATGGTCAAGGAAATTATGGAATAGAAAATGCAAGTGAATACTATTTTAATAAGAAAGCAAAAGATTTAAATTTAGAAGAAGCTACCATGCTAGCTGGTATTCCTAGAAGCCCTGAAAATAATAATCCTATAAGCAACTATGATAACTGCATAAAAAGAGCAAAATTAGTAGCTAAAGCAATGTATGATAATAAATATATTACTGAGGAAGAATATAAAAATTTATTTCAAAATAAAATTGAAATATATGGTAAAAGAGAAAAAAATAATATGAAAACACTAATGTATTACCATGATGCAGTTATTGAAGAATTAAATGATATTGTAAACATTCCTAAATCATTAATTAAATCAGGAGGCATTAAAATATATACTACATATAATAGTAATATCCAAAAAACTTTAGATGAATCTATTCAAAATAACGTTAAAGATAATAAAACTCAAATAGCAAGTATAGTTATAAATCCTTCAACTGGTGGAGTTATGGCTCTTGCTGGCGGAACTGATTATGCTAAAAGTCAATATAACAGAGTTACCAAATCCAAAAGACAAGTAGGTTCAACTATTAAACCATTCCTATATTATACAGCCTTAGAAAATAATATGACTGAAAGTTCTACATTTTTAAGTGAAAAAACATCATTTGTATTTTCGAATAATCAAACATACGCTCCTAAAAACCACTCAAATGCCTATGGAAATAAAGAAATTTCAATGGTAGCAGCTCTTGCCTACTCAGATAATATATATGCTGTAAAAACTCATCTTTTTTTAGGAGAAAAACAACTAGTTAATACTTTAAAACTTACTGGTTTAAAAGAACAATTAAATGCTGTTCCTTCCCTTGCTTTAGGTGCTAAAGAAATAAATATGTTAGATTATGCCACTAGTTACAATACCTTAGCAAACTATGGTACTAAAAATGATATTCACTTTATTGAAAAAATTGAAGATGCCTATGGAAATACAATATATAAACATAAAGAGCAAAGTGAAGAAATATTAGATAAAGATTATGTATTTATAGTAAATGAAATGCTTACAAATACCTATAATTCTCAGTTTATAGATTACCTAAATCCTACTGTTATTTACTTAAATAGTAAAATATCACGAAAATATGCTCTTAAAAGTGGAACTACTGAAAATGATTATTGGATAGTAGGATATAATCCAGACATTTTAATGATGGTATGGGCTGGAAATGATATGAATGAAAATGTAGATTCTAGCTATTCTAAAAAAATTAAAAACATTTGGTGTGATACCGTTGAAAACTATGAAAAAGACAAAGAACCGGCTTGGTATGAAATGTCTGATAATATTGTTGGAATCCCATTAGATGCAATTACTGCTATGCCAAGTACAAATCAAAAGAAAAGTATTATTTATTATTTTAAAAAAGGTTCAGAACCATTTATTGCAAATTAAAAGAGATTTTCTCTTTTTTTATTGATTAAACCTCTTTATCTACTTTAATAATTAACTGATAAATATCTTCAAAATCAAATTCTTCTACTGATATTTTATAACCAGCATTTTTAATTTCTTGCATTAAATTATCATAAGCTCTTTTTATAGAAGAAATATCACCAGGAACAACATTGTTACTAAATTTAGGCATTTCTTGATTAACATCTTCTTTATTTAAATCATCTAATGATTCAATATCTTCAACTCTAACAGGCATACTTTCTGCCATATTTAAGCTTCCATAAGGATCATAATTATCTGTGCTATCAAAATCCATATTTACCGTTTCATCTTCTAAAGAACTAAATTGTGGTCCAGAAATTTTATTTAAGAAGCCTCCCATATATGGATTAACTGTTTCTTGAACTTTTGAATTATCATTAAAAAATTGTTTAGTTTGATAACTACTATTATTATCTTGAACATCTGGAATTACATTAGTATATTGTTGATTTAAATAAGCATTATCAATATTCTGTACATTTGAATTTAAATTAGTATATTGCTCAGTTTCATTATTATTACCATAATCTTGATTATTTTGTTTAATATTATTATATTCTTGATTATTATCATAATTAGAATAAGAATCAAGTGTATCTAAAGTTTCTAAAGAATCAATTAGTGAAACTGCAGAATCAATTGAATTATCCTGATTATAAATATTTGCTTCATACGAATTAACAAAATTATTATTATTATTATTTTGATTAACTAAATTAGCATTAATGTTCTGATAATAATCATAATTAGGTTGAGCTGAAGGAACATATCCATTAGGCATTGGATTATTAAAAATATTATTTTCTATATTAAATTGTTCATTATTATTATTCAAAATATTTTCCTCCTTTAATTTAATATTTTCATTAGGACTAATAACATTAGAAAAGTTATTTTCTTTAATAATTGCATCTAATTGTCTAACAGTTAGCCTTTCATTAATAACTCTATTTAAAAGATTAACTTGATTCAATGCATTTTTAACACTTAATAAACTCCTTGCATGTCGTTCACTAATTTTTCCTTTCATTAATGCATCTTGTACCTCAGGAGTTAAATTCAAAAGTCTTAATTTATTAGAAAGCGTAGGTTGAGCTATTCCCATTTTCTTTGCAAGTTCTTCTTGAGTTAATTGACCTCTTTCCAATATTTTTTTATATGATTTTGCTTCTTCCATAGAATTTAAGTTTTTTCTTTGGACATTTTCAACTAAAGCAATTTCAGCACTTTTAGTATCATCAATATTTGCTATTATTGCTGGTACCTCAGATAATCCAGCAATTTGTGCTGCTTTATATCTTCTTTCTCCAGCAATTATTTCATATTTATCATTTATTTTTCTTAAAACAAGTGGTTGAATAATACCATGTTCTTTAATAGAATTAGCAAGTTCTTGCAAGGCATTTTCATCAAAAGTAAGCCTAGGTTGAAATCTATTAGGAATTATCAAATCAATATTTATCATTTCAATCTGTTTATTACTATCCATAAAATGCCCTTCCTATTCTATAACAATAATACTTTATTTTTTAAATTTTTTCAATGCTTTTAAATAAAAAAGAAGACCACTATGAATCTTCTAAAAAATAACTATAAAGGTTTTTTAATTATTTTATCGTAAATACGAGGATACCCTATTGGACTTTCCTTAACCTTATTTACTACTATTAGATTTCTTAAATCATTTTTTTTACTTAGATAAAATGTTTCAATTTTTTCTACTCTTCCACCTAAAACATTAATTGCGTTATTTGCTTCTATAATTTCACTATTTACTTCTCCCTTCATTGCAATAAACTTACCATTTATTTTTACAAAAGGAACACATAATTCAGATAAAATTCTTAAATTAGCAACTGCTCTTGCAACTACTAAATCATACTTATAACCACTTTTAAAATAATTTTCTGCTCTATCATGAACTACATTAATGTTTAAAAGTTTTAGATTATCAACAATGTACTTTTGAAAGTCACTTTTTTTATGATTACTATCTAATAAAGTAATTTTAATATTGGAAAATATTATTCCTAAAACAATTCCTGGAAAACCTCCACCAGAACCTACATCTAAAATATTTACTTCCCTACTAAAATCATAAACTTTAACTAATGTAAGTGAATCATAAAAATGCTTTAAATATACACCTTCTAAATTTCTAATTGCTGTAATATTCGTATGCTTATTATATTCAAGTAATAAATTAGCAAATTTTTTTAAATCATCTTTTTGCTTATCATTAATCGTTATTCCTAAATTATAAACTGCACTATAAAACTCTTCTTCAGTCATTTTTACCATATTCTTTCTTTAAATAAATAGAAAGTAAAGAAATATCAACAGGATTTACTCCACTAATTCTAGAAGCTTGCGCTAAAGTAAGAGGTCTTACCAATTCTAATTTTTGTCTAGCTTCAGAAGCTAAATTTTTTACTTTATCATAATCTATATCATTTGGAATTTGCTTATTTTCCATTTTAATTAATTTTTCTGCTTCTTGATGTTCTTTCTTTATATAACCTTCATATTTAATATCAAATTCTACCTGTTCTAAAACATCATAATCCACATCTTTAAAAGGTATAATTCCATAATTATTTAAATCTATAATTTTAACCTCTGGTCTTTTCAAAAAATCATATATAGATAAACCATTTGAAAGTGTAATATTATATTTATTACGATATTCTTCAGGCATAGTTCTAATTGAAATACGATTTTCTTTTAAATAAGATTCAATTCTTTCAATCATTAAAAGTTTAGCGTCTAACTTTTCTTTTTGCTCTTTATCAATTAAACCACATTCAAAACCATATTTACGAAGCCTTAAATCAGCATTATCATGGCGTAGTAATAAACGATATTCAGCTCTAGAAGTTAATAATCTATAAGGCTCTTTTGTTCCTTTCAAAACTAAATCATCAATTAATACACCAATATAAGATTCATTTCTCTTAAGTATTAATGGATCTTTACCTTTTAACTTTAATCCAGCATTAATACCAGCAATTATACCTTGTCCTGCTGCCTCTTCATAACCACTTGTGCCATTTATTTGACCAGCCGTAAATAAATTCTTAATAACTTTAGTTTCTAATGAATGAGTAAGCTGTAAAGGATTTATTGCATCATACTCAATTGCATAAGCATATTTTTTTATAACAGCATGCTCTAAACCTTCTAAACTATGAACCATTTCTTCTTGAACATCTTCTGGCATACTAGTAGAAAAACCTTGTAGATAAATATCATCATAATACAAACTTTCAGGTTCTAAAAACAATTGATGTCTTTCTTTATCAGCAAATCTTACTACTTTATCTTCAATAGATGGACAATATCTAGGACCAATACCTTCAGCATATCCACCATACATTGCTGATTTTTTTAAATTATCACGAATAATTTGATGAGTTCTTTCATTAGTATAAACTATATAACATTTTTCTTGTTTATCTTTATCATATAATGGACCATTATCAAAGCTAAAAGTCCAATAACAATCATCCCCACATTCTTCCTTTAACTTAGTAAAATCAATTGAGCTTCTCTCTAATCTTTGCGGAGTTCCAGTTTTAAGTCTTTGAATTTCAAAGCCTATTCTTCGAAGCGCATCACTTAAATAATTGCTTCTTGCTTCTCCATGAGGGCCTTCCTCCTTAGAAGTACTTCCAACTAATATTTTACTCTTTAAATAAGTACCAGTTGTTAATATCAAAGCATCACAGTAGATTTCTTCTTTATTAGAAAGAACAACTCCTTTAATAGTATTATCCTCTACAATTAAATCTTCCACCATTGCTTCTTTTATCTCTAAATTAGACGTTTTTTCTAAAGTTTCAAGCATAATTTTAGGATAAGTTATTTTATCTGCTTGGGCACGAAGTGATCTAACAGCTGGTCCTTTGGCATTATTAAGCATTTTAATTTGAATATGACTTTGATCAGCCACTTTCCCCATTAAGCCACCTAAAGCATCAATTTCTCTAACTACAATTCCTTTTGCAGTTCCACCAATTGATGGATTACATGGCATATCAGCAATATTTTTCTTATTTGCAGAAATAAGTAGAGTCTTTAGTCCCATTTTAGCTGCAGCATGACTTGCCTCACATCCAGCATGACCACCACCAACTACAATAATATCATATTTCACAATTTCACCTACTTTCCTAAACAAAACTTTGAAAATAATTCATCAAGTAAATCTTCTTTATATGTTTCACCTATAATTTCACCTAATAATTCATATGCCTCTCTTAAATCAATCGTAAATATATCAAGAGGCAAATTATCCATATTATCAAGAATATTCTTTATTTTAGCATCAGCTTTTTTTATCAAAGAAATCTGCCTTATATTAGCTAAATATGTATAATTAGAGTTTTCTATTTTCTCTAAATTAAATAAACTTCTTATCTTATCTTTTAAAGAATTTAAACCATCATTAGAAACAGTATTACCATATATAATATTATCTTTATTTAAATAATCTATTTCTATATTTTTATCACTTAAATCATTTTTATTAACAAATAAAATTAACTTTTTATCACGATTATCTTTAATAAATTCTTCGTCTTCTTTAGATAATCCATCTTCCGAAGAAATTACATACACAATTAAATCAGCATTTTTAGAAGCATTCTTACTTCTTTCAACCCCTATTTTCTCAACTATATCATCAGTTTCTCTAATTCCAGCAGTATCTATAATATTTAAAATAATCCCATCTAATACAAACCTTCCTTCAACAACATCACGAGTAGTTCCAGGAATATTTGTAACAATAGCTTTTTCTTCCTCTAAAAAAGCATTTAAAATACTACTCTTTCCTACATTAGGTTTACCTAAAAGAGCTAAAGTTATTCCATCTTTAATTAGCTTACCATTTTCGGCATTCTTTAATAAATCAGTTAACATAATATCTATTTTATTAATTCTAGGTAATAAAGTTTCTTTAGTATATTTTTCTCCTTCTTCATATTCAGGATAATCAATATTTACTTCAATATTTGCTTGTACATCAATCACTTCTTTACGAATATCTTTAATCATATTAGATAAACTACCAGTAAGTCCACTAATAGCCATTTTTCTTGATTTTTCACTTTCACTTACAACTAAATCTTGAACTGCTTCTGCTTGTGTTAAATCTATACGTCCATTTAAAAATGCTCTTTTCGTAAATTCACCAGCTTCAGCAGGTTCACATCCAGAAAGTAAAAGAATTTTCAATATCTTCTTAGTAATTGCTGGACCTCCATGACTATTAATCTCAACAACATCTTCCGTCGTAAAAGTTTTAGGTGCACGCATTACACTTACTAATACTTCATCAATTATTTCTGAATTATAAATAATATGACCATAATTAATAGTATGACTTTTAACTTCTAACAAATTTTTACCTTTAAATATAGAATTAACTATCTCAATAGCTTTAGGACCACTAACTCTAATAATAGAAATAGCTCCAACTCCAGTAGCTGTTGATATTGCACATATAGTAGAATTCATAATGATTACACCTCACTTACGCGCCATATTATAGCACAAATTAATTTATAAAAAAAGAGCATTAAATTTGCTCTAAATTAATCATTGTCATAAATTTTTACATATATTTCAAGTCCCATTAAATCAATATTAATTTTCTTAATTAAAGATTTATTAAAAATAACTTTACCATTATTAATAGTAACTTCTACATAATTAAAATTTCCTTCATCATCAGATTCAAAGTATGCTAACATTTTTTTATCTAAAACAAAAGTATTCCTATCATTCTTAAAATATTTTTTTAAGTTAAGATTAAATTCCTTATCTAAATCTTCAAACGCACTATAATTATAAGCTCCAATATCTCCATAAGAAAATGTTAATAATTCCTTTTTGTTGTTAACATCAATAATAGTATTTCCAGCACCATCTGTATATAATGACTGAATCATTAACAATTTACTGCCATTTTCATCTAAAAAATAATCTAATTTATTTATAGGAGCATAATTATCTTTATCATAAAATTCATCATATTCAAAATCTTTAAGTACTAATTCATTTTTATCATTATAAATATCTATAACTACTGATGGACCCTTTACATAATAATTAAAAATTAATTTTTGACCATAAAAATCATATTCTTTTTTTTCTAATAATTTTTTTGAACTAGTAGATTTAGTCGTTGTCGTACTATTATTTTCCTTTGTATCATTATTTAACTTCTTATTAACAACAAAATAACCAATTACGCATATTAAAATAATTATAATACCTACTAGAGCATATATAATAACATCTTTCTTTTTAATATTTTTCATCACACACCAGCTCCTATATACATAAATTATAACACAAAATAAAAAAAAAGAAACTATTCTTCACTAGGTTTTACAACCACATGACGATTAGGTTCTTCTCCTTCACTTTCTGTAATTACACCTTTAAAATTAGTTAGTACATTATGAACTATTCTTCTTTCATAAGCATTCATATTCTCCATAGTAACAGGATTTTTAGTATTTCTAACTTCTCTTGCAATATTTTTAGCTAAACGCTCTAAATGCATAATCTGTTTATCTTTATAATTTTCTACATCAAGGTTAATATAAGGATAAACACCTATTTGATTAAATATATATTGTTTAACTAAAGTAGTTAAAGCGCTTAAAGTTTGACCACCTTTGCCAATTAAAATAGCATTATTATTAGAAAACATCTTAATATTAATTTGTTTTTCTCTCATACTGGTTTCAAATTCTACTTCTAAATCCATCTTAGTTAAAATTTCCTTTAAAAAATCTTTAATTGAAGATTGAATATCTGATAATTTAATAACTGTAAATTTAAAAGTTTCTCCTTTAAATAAACCACCCTTAATTTTTTCTTTTTTAATTAAAATATCATTTTCAGATACACTTAAATTACTTAATGCTTTTTCTAATACAAGTTCTTCACTTTTTCCTTCATAAACATATACTTCCATAATATTACTTACCTTTCTTTAAAACAAAATTTTGAATTACATTAAATCCATTAGTAACTATCCAATATAATGCAATAGCAGTTGGTAAACTAAATGATGCTATAGAAATAAATACAACCATAAATATACTCATCGTCTTCATTTGTTTTTCTTGTTCAGCATTTCCCATACCATTATTCATACTAAATTTAAATGACATTAATGTAGTTAACATAATAAGCAATATTAAAATAATATAATAATAATTTCCAGTTTTTAAACCAATAAGAGGCGTTGTACCAAGTTGATAAACTCCAAGACTTCCCTCAAAAATAGCAGGTATTCTATTAATAGCTTCTAAGAAACCAAAGAATAAAGGTAATTGAATAAATGATAATAAACAACTTCCAAATGGACTAACATTATACTTTTTATAAATCATCATCATTTCTTGACTTTTAGCCATCATTGACTCTTGATCATCTTTTCCAGCATATTTTCTTTCAAGTTTAGCTATTTCTGGTTGAATTTTCTTCATATTTTCTGATTGCTTCATCATTTTAATACTAAAAGGAAGTAATACAATTCTAATTAATAAACCAACTAACATAACTGATACACCGTAATTGCCAACAAAATTGCCAATTTTAATAATTAACCAAGCAAGTGGCATAACAATTAGTTGAACCCATAAACCATTATAATTTTCAACATCATAATACTTTAAATCTGTACAATTATCCAATTTTTCTAAAGGAACATCTAACTTATCATTATATTTTGTATAAATTTCTAATAATTCATTACTAGTTGGTTTACATAATATATTTGATGGTAAACTTTGTCCAGTGCTTTCATTAACAATTCTTTTTTTATTATCATCTTGCAAATACTTAGTACAACCTGACAAAGTAAATACCAAAATTAACAATAATACTACAAGTTTCTTTTTCATTTTTCCTCCTGTTATAACAAAGATAATAGTTTTTCTTCAATTAGCTTGTATTCTAAACCATCACAAGTTTTCTTCATTATTATAATATAATCGTAATCATTTTTAAACTTTTTTTGGTTAATTCTAATAATTTCCCTTAGTTTTCTTTTATATTTATTTCTTTTAACTGCATTTCCAAAATGTTTACTAAGTGAAATACCAAATCTAGAAAAATCATTTTTTCTTTCCTTATAATATATAACAAAATAAGAATTACATATCCTTTTATTATTTTTTATAATACTTTCAAATTCTAATTTATTTTTAACTCTTATTTCAGTATTCATATATTATTCCTCCACATAGAATAAAAACCACATGATGGTGGCTTATTTATTAATAAGATTTTTACGTCCCTTATCTCTTCTAGACTTTAAAATATCAGTTTCTTTTCTTGCAAAAAAACCATGTTTTTTAGCTTTTTTACGATTATTAGGTTGAAATGTTCTTTTCATAATTGCACCTCCACTTCAATAAGTCATCTTATTATAATATATTAATAAATCCAAGTCAATAAAAGATTTGCACATTTTTTTGATTAAAACAGTAATTAATCATAATTAAAAACTATTTTTTTACTTTTCAACAATTACAAAAACCACTTTTTTAAATATATTTAAAATAATATAAACACAAAAAAATGAAATTTGTGAATATCTTTTTTTAATGTTAAAACTAAATTGTTAAAATTGTTAACAAACCATACAATCTATCTAAATAAAAGGAATAAAATGTTAACAACCATGTTGAAAACTTTTTAATAACTATTTTTTTTATTTTAACTCTTTCTTTTTCCACAAAGTTGTTTTAAAATATTTTTAGTCAAACGAACAATGCGGGGTGAGGTACATGAGTAATGAAGAAATTTGGAATAACTTTTTAGAAATAATTAGTACCAGAATTGCAACAGTATCATTTAATTCTTGGTTTAAAGATACAAAATTACTAGATATTAAAAATGGAAAACTCATAATACAAGTACCTATGACATTTCATATAAAATTTTTAAATGATAATTATTATGATTTAATAGAAGAAATAATTAATAGTATTACAGGTACTAACTATGATCTTGAATTTGTAATAGAAGAAGAATTAGAAAAAATTGAAACAAATGTTGAAAACAACAATAATATTCACAAAAGAATTAATTCAAATCTTAATGAAAAATATACTTTTGATAACTTTATAATAGGAGATAGTAATAGATTTGCACAAACAGCAGCATTAGCTGTAGCAGAACAACCTGGAAAAATATACAATCCATTATTTATTTATGGCAAAAGTGGACTTGGTAAAACACATTTAATGCATGCCATAGGAAATTACGTTGAACAAAACTCCAATAAAACAGTTTTATATATTAAAAGTGAAGAATTTATTTCAGATTTTATAGGAATAAATAAAAAAGAAGATAATAACTTAGATGTAATTGATCAATTTAAAGAAAAATATCGTAATATTGATGTTTTAATGATTGATGATATTCAATTTTTAGGTGGAGCATCAAAATCTCAACAAGAATTTTTTCACACATTTACAACATTATATGATTCAAATAAACAAATTATAATCAGCTCTGATCGTTCTCCAGATGATTTAAAACTATTAGAAGAAAGATTACTTACTAGATTTAGATGGGGACTAACAGTAAACATATATCCACCAGATTTTGAACTCAGATGCAAAATATTAAAAGATAAAATGTCTGGTCATGAAGTAGCTGCTCTTGTAAATAATGAAGTTATTGAATATATTGCTTCCAACTGTGAAAATGATGTAAGACATTTAGAAGGGGCAATTACTAGGCTTTATGCTTATGCAGCCATGATGTGCCCTAGAGAAATTAATTTAGAATTTGCAGTTGATGCTCTAAAAGACTATTTAGGTAAATCAATTTATATAACCAATGATATTCAAAAAATACAAAAAGCAGTAGCCGATCACTTTAAAATAACAGTTGACGATTTAAAAAGCAAAAAAAGAACAGCAACTATAAATCATCCTAGACAAATAGCAATGTATCTATGTAGAATGACCACAGAAGAAACAATAGTAAAAATAGGATTAGAATTTGGTAATCGTGACCATGCAACGGTTCTTCACTCATTTGAAAAAATTGCTGAAGAAATAAAAACAAACTATGAACTAAAAGAAACAATTGAACAAATAAAAAATAGAATTGTTAACTAATGAGGAAAAACAAAAATAATTAACAATAAACAATCCAAGTATTTATAAAGAAAGATTAAGTTATCAACATTTTCAACACTAATAATAATAAAAACTAGAAAGAAGGAATATATATGAAATTATTAATTGAAAAAAATATTTTATTAGAAAGCTTAACAAATGTAATGAGAGCAATCTCTCCTAGAAATATAATTCCAATTTTAAATGGAGTTATGTTTGACCTTAAAGAAGATGGACTTTATTTAACAGCAAGTGATAGTGATTTAACTATTAGAAATTTTATCCCAAAAGATAAAATCAAAAATATAAATGAAACAGGTAAAATTATAATTCAAAGTAAATACTTATTAGAAATCATTAGAAAATTACCCAATACCGATATTAATATTGAAGTATTAGATGGTTTAAAAATTATTATTAGTACCGAAAACACAGTTTATAATTTAAATTGCTTAGATACAGAAGATTATCCAAATATTTCTATTGATTATGTTGATAATCCAGTAGTTATAAACAGTGCAACGATTAAAAAAATAATTAATCAGACATTATTTGCTGTATCAACTCAAGAATCTAGACCTTTATTAACTGGTTTAAATATTAAAATAAACGGAAATATTTTAGAATGTGTTGCAACAGATTCTTATCGCCTAGCGAAAAAAACAATTTCACTAGACCAAAAATATGAATCATATAATGTTGTTATTCCAGGTAAAAATGTAAGTGAATTAGATAAACTATTAGGAGAAGAAGGAAATGTTGAAATCCACTTATTTGATAACAAAGTATTATTCAAATATAACGATTATTTATTTCAATCAAGCTTATTAAGTGGAACATATCCAAATACCAATAATTTTATACCAGAAGAATTTGAAATAATAATTACAACATCTTTAAATGATTATTATGCAGCTATTGATCGTGCAGCATTATTAACTCAAAATAAAGATAAAAACATTATAAAAATGGATACAGAAGAAAGTGAATTAGTTATAACTTCATCATCAAGCGAAATTGGTAAATCTGAAGAAAAAATACTAATTAACAAAAATACTGACAACAATATATCAATATCATTTAGTGCTAAATACATGTTAGATGCCTTAAAAACATTTGAAGAAGAAGATTTAGTTATACTTCTAAATAATGATTCAAAACCAATAATTTTAAAATCTGCAACTGATGAAACATTAATTCAACTAATTTTACCTATAAAAACATATTAATAATAAAAAAGAGTTTTGCCAAAAAATAAAAACTCTTTTTTTATTTTTTGGTATATTTCGACAAAAATCGACAAATTTCGACAAAATATTATGCTCTAATATTAACTTTGAAAGAGGGGTGATTTGGATGAAAGAATATCTTATAAATGACAATACATTAGCATTAATACCTTTAGGCAAGAAAAAAACTATTATTTATGAAGATCATGATTGTTACATAATTGATGAAAAAATAAATAAAATAATGGATAGTAATTGCCAATACTATGGTAGTAGTCTTGCAGGTAGAACTAAAAAAACTAATGACATGACAGGCCAATCATATAAAGCACCAATAATTGTATCAGAAAAGAAACCAACAGTTTTTTTCCCAACCTGTTCTCCAAGATTAAAAGATTGTGCCTGGATAAATGCTAGTAATATTGATAAAATCAAGGAATTAGATGATAAATGTCAGATAGAATTCTTAAATGAAGAAAGTTTGGAAATAGATGAAACATATCGTATAATTAATAATCAATATTTAAGATCTTTATCATTAAAAAATACTTTTAAAAATCACAGTAAATAACAAATTTTGTATTTAAAGCCCAAAATTTTTATGTTATAATTAAATAGGTATAGGTACTTTAATATACCTATTTTATTATTATATCGCTTTAAAAGAGGGCTTAAAATGAAAATCACTAATTTAAAACTTAAAAATTTTCGCAATCATAATAATTTAAATCTGAATTTTTCCAATTATAAGAATATAATTATTGGAAATAATGGAATTGGTAAGACGAATATTGTTGAATCAATATATTATCTAGCCCTTACTAAATCTTTTAGAACAAATAATGATGAAGTTTTAATTAAAGATAGTGAAGATTTTGCTGTTATTGAAGCTAATATTGTTGATAAAATATCTAATGTATTTAAAATAGTAATTACTAAAGCTGGTAAAAATATTAGAATTGATAATAATCAAATTAAATCGATAGGCGATTATATATCCAAATTAAATGTAATTCTTTTTACCACTGAAGATATGAAGCTGATTAAAGATAATCCAAGTATTCATAGGAAATTAATAAATATGGAACTTTCACAATTTAATAATGATTATCTGAAATTATTAAGTATGTATAATAAGGTGCTAAAACAAAGAAATACGTATTTAAAATCTATGTATCTAAATGGAAATATTCCAACCGACTATTTAGAAATATTAACTGATAAATTAATTGATTTAGGTATAAAAATACATAATATAAGAAAAGATTATGTAAACCAAATTAATAGTTATATTGGTATCATATTTAAAAAAGTTGTAAAAAAAGAGCTTCTTCAAATAAAATATATATCTAATTTTGAAGGAAAAAATAAAGAAGAATTACAAAAAGACTATAAAAAAAATCAAACTAAAGACATTAATTATGGAAAAACTCATTTAGGTGTTCATATTGATGACTATTTATTTGAAATTAATAATCATTTAGCAAAAGATTTTTTATCAGAGGGGGAATTAAAAAATGCAATAATTGCTTTTAAACTTTCTGAAATAAAATACTGTATTAATACTAAAAAAAGAACTCCAATATTAATACTGGATGATTTATTTAGTGAATTGGATGATAAAAAAATTAATACATTAATTAGCAATTTTAAAAAGAATTTTCAAATTATTATTACTACTACAGATATTGATAAAGTAAATAAAAAATTATTAAATAACTGTCGGGTAATTAAAATAACAAACAAGAAAGTTGAGGTAAAAGATTATGAATAATGAAAATGAAAAAAATTTAGAATATAATGAAAATGATATTCAAGTTTTAGAAGGATTAGAAGCTGTAAGAAAAAGACCTGGAATGTATATTGGTACAACTGATGTTAAAGGATTACATCATTTAGTTTGGGAAATAGTAGATAACTCTATCGATGAAGCTTTAGCAGGATTTTGTAAAAATATTGAAATAGTTATTAATAAAGATAATTCAATAACAGTAAAAGATGATGGACGTGGTATTCCAGTTGGAATTCATGCAAAAACCGGTATATCTACTGTTGAAACGGTATATACTGTCTTACATGCTGGTGGTAAATTCGGCGGTGGCGGATATAAAGTATCTGGTGGATTGCATGGTGTAGGTGCGTCTGTAGTTAATGCATTATCTAAATGGGTAGTAGTCACAGTTTATAAAGATAGTAAAATTTATGAAGCTAAATTTGAAAATGGTGGTAAAACTGCTCAAAAGCTAACAATAGTTGGTGATTGTGAACCTAATAGAACAGGAACAACCGTAACATTTAAACCTGATTCTGAAATATTTGATACAGAAGTTTATGACTATGAAACCTTAAAAGTAAGAGTTAGAGAACTTGCCTTCTTAAATAAAGGACTATCTTTAACTTTAAGAGATGACCGAGACGAAGAAGATACTACCGGAGAACATTTTTTATATGAAGGTGGTATTAGTGAATATGTAAAATTCATAAATCAAGGAAAAACTCCTGTACACGATGATATTATTCACTTAGAAGGAGAAGAAGATAATGTTTTCTTTGAAGTAGCCATGCAATACAACACTGGCTATAATGATAATATATACTCATTTGTTAATAATATTAATACTCATGATGGTGGCACCCATGAAGAAGGCGTACGACGTGCATTAACAAGAGTAATCAATAACTATGCTAGAAAGAATAATATTCTTAAAGAAAAAGACGAATCATTAACTGGTGATGATGTTAAAGAAGGACTTACGATGATAATTTCTTGTAAACATCCAAATCCACAATTTGAAGGGCAAACCAAAGGAAGACTAGGAAATTCAGAAGTTAGAAAACTTGCGGATTCTGTATTCTCTCAAGGATTTGAAAGATTTTTAATGGAAAATCCAAGTGAAGCCAAAATAATTATTGAAAAAGCAATGCAAGCGTGTCGTGCTAGAAATGCTGCAAGAAAAGCAAGAGAAGCATCAAGAAATACAGGATTAACAACTGTAAATACCTGGGGAAAACTATCAGATTGTAAAAGCAAAGATCCAGTTGAATCAGAAATATTTATAGTCGAGGGAGATTCAGCAGCAGGTTCTGCTAAAAAAGGAAGAAATTCAGTTACTCAAGCAATCCTACCACTTAGAGGTAAAATTTTAAATGTTGAAAAAGCTAGACTAGATAAAGCACTTTCAAATGAAGAAATAAAAACAATTATCACTGCTTTTGGAACAGGAATTGGTGCAGAATTTGATTTATCTAAATTAAGATATGATAAAATAGTAATAATGACTGATGCCGATGTCGACGGAGCACATATTAGAGTTTTACTTCTAACATTATTTTATAGATATTTTAGACCAATAGTAGAAGCTGGCCATGTTTACGCTGCTCAGCCTCCATTATTTAGAATTCGTTACGGAAAAACAAGGAAATATGTTTTAGACGAGAAGGAAAGAGATGCTTATTTAGCAACCTTAAAAGATAGTGATAGATCTCGTGCTGAAATAACTCGAATGAAAGGTCTTGGTGAAATGGATGCTGAAGAACTTTATGAAACAACAATGGATATTAATACTAGAGTTTTAAAACAAATTACAGTTGATGACTTAGTAGCAGCAGATGCAATATTTGAAAAATTAATGGGTGAAGAAGTAGAACCAAGACGACAGTTTATTGAAGAAAATGCCCGTTTTGCCGATGTTGATTTATAGTAAGTGGGGTGAATTAAATGGAAAATGAAGATTCAAATAATATAGAAGAAGTTAATTTAAATGATGAAAATATAGAAAAAGATGTTAATGAAGATAAAGTAACAACCGATTTTGGTGGTGAATTTCATGAAAAAGATAGTTTTGTTCAAAATAACATTGTTGACGAAGTAAAAAAATCTTTTATTGATTATTCTGCTAGTGTAATTATGGCTAGAGCTATTCCAGATTTAAGAGATGGATTAAAGCCAGTTCATAGGCGTATTTTATGGTCTATGTATGAAAATGGTTATACACCAGATAAACCACATAAAAAGTGTGCAACCACAGTTGGTAACGTAATTGGTGCATACCACCCACACGGTGATACATCAATATATGATGCAATGGTACGTTTAGCCCAAGATTGGGTTGAAAGATACACACTAGTAGATGGACATGGTAATTTCGGTACAATTGAAGGAGATGGCGCTGCGGCTTATCGTTATACTGAATCTAGATTATCAAAAATATCTTTAGAATTATTAAAAGATATTAATAAAGATACAGTTGATATGCAATCAAACTTTGATGAAACAAGAAAAGAACCATTAGTTTTACCATCAAAATTTCCTAATATTTTAGTTAACGGTACAATGGGTATAGCTGTAGGAATGGCAACTCAGATACCTCCACATAATTTAGGAGAAGTTATTAATGGATGTATTGCATATATTGATAATCCAGATATTGATACTGATGGACTTATGCAATATATTAAAGGCCCAGATTTTCCAACAGGTGGTATTATTTTAGGTAATAGTGGAATCAGAAAAGCATATGAAACAGGTAGAGGTACTATTACAATCCGTAGTAAAGCTGAAATTGAAGAACATCAAAATCATAGTAATATCGTAATTACTGAAGTTCCATATGGAGTTAATACTCAAGAATTAAAATTAAGAGTAGCAGAATTAGTTCATAATAAAATAATAGATGGAATATCTGATTATCATACTGATTTAAAGGATGGTATAAAAATCACAATTACATTAAAAAAAGATGCCAATCCACAGGTTGTTTTAAACAAATTATACAAATTAACTAATTTTCAAACAACATATGGCATAATTTTCTTAATGATTGATGATAAAACACCTAGAATATTAGGGTTAAAAGATATTATTGTAAAATATATTGACCATCAAAAAACTATCATTATAAGAAGAACTAAATTTGATTTAAATAAAGCAGAAGCTAGAGTTCATATCTTAGAAGGTTTAAAAATAGCTTTAGATCATATAGATGAAGTAATTAAGTTAATTAGAGGTTCTAAAACTGATGATGAAGCAAAAGCTGGATTAATTAGTAATTTTGGATTATCAGAGCTTCAAGCAGATGCAATTCTTGAAATGAGATTAAGAAGATTAACAGGCTTAGAAAGAGATAAGATTGAAAAAGAACTTGAAGATTTGCTTAAATTAATTGAAGAATTAAAGAGTATTTTAGCAAGTGAAGAAAAAGTTCTTGGAATAATTAAAAATGAACTTACAGAGATTCGTGATAAATATGCAGACGATCGTAGAACTCATATTGATATGACTGCAATAGATTATATAGAAGATGAATCACTAATTCCAAATGAGAATATTGTTGTATCATTAACCAACAAAGGTTATATTAAACGTACAACTGTTGATAATTATCGCACACAGAATCGCGGTGGAGTCGGTGTTAAAGGCATGTCAACTAATGAAGAAGATTACGTTGAATACTTGCTTAACTTAAAGTCACATGATCATTTGCTAGTATTTACTAATAAAGGAAAAGTTTACAGAATCAAAGGGTACGAAGTTCCTGAATATAGTAGAACATCTAAAGGATTACCAATAATTAACTTATTGCCAATTGAAAAAGATGAAAAAGTATCTACATTTATGTCAATTTCTTCAGATAATGATTGTAAATATTTGTTATTTGCAACTAAAAAAGGATTAGTAAAAAGAACAAATGTTCGCGAATTTGATAATATAAGAAAATCTGGTAAACTATGTATAAGTTTAAAAGAAACAGATGAGTTAGTAGATGTTAAAAAGACTGATGGCGAATGTGATATCATGCTTGCATCAAGCTTAGGAAAAATGGCATTATTTAATGAATCAGAAGTTCGTGTTATGGGTAGAACTGCCAGTGGAGTAAAAGGAATTAACTTAGATGGTGGTATATGTGTAAGTTTAGAAACCACTAAAGAAACGGATAATATAATTCTAGTAACTGAAAAAGGATATGGTAAAAAAACTGTAATTTCTGAATTTAGAAAGACTAGAAGAGGAAGCAAAGGAGTAAAGGCTTTAAATATTACAGATAAAAATGGAAATATAGTTTCAATAAAAAGAGTAATAGACAATTGCGATTTAATGTTGATAACTGACTCTGGAATTATTATTAGAATACCAATTGATCAAATATCTCAATTAGGAAGAGTAACTCAAGGTACAAGATTAATTAATTTAAAGGATAATCAAAAAGTATCATCTATAAGTTTAATTCAGAACGATGTTTCACGTGAAACATTAAATGATAATCTTGATACACAAGAAGTTAAAACAATAGAATAAAAAAGTGATGTTTCACGTGAAACATCACTTTTTTAAAAAAATTTAATTTAAATTAATGTATTATAAACATTTTTGGAACATATATTAATTTAAATTTTCTATAATTAAAGAAATGAAAGAGTTATTCACAATGTTTCACGTGAAACATCATAATAAAAACAATTTATAAAAAAATATTTCAAAAAGTATATAAATAAATATGATAATAAATAATTATATTAATATTCCAAAAAATATTTTTCAGATGCTCTTTAACTAATTTATCAAAGATATAAACAATGTTTCACGTGAAACATTGTTTTAAAGATTTAAAAATAATTTTAAAATAGACGTTAAACAAAAAAATAAACAATATTAAAAAAATTAACGTCGCTATTTAAATAGAAATTATCTACTATTTTTTACTAATACAATATATAAAAATGCAATTCATATAAAGATAATTAATTAAAAGAAAAATTATAAATAGCATAATTTAATAATTTCATTAAAGTTATACACAATGTTTCACGTGAAACATCATAATAAAAACAATATATAAGAAAAATATTTCAAAAAATAATATATCAATATATATAAAAATGATAATAAAGTAATAATATTTAAAAGATAAAAAATAATTTAAAGAAGATAAATTAGTAATTTATCAAAATTATACACAATGTTTCACGTGAAACTATGATTTAAACATTTAAAAATATTTTTTGAATATAAATATTAAATAAAAACACAATACAAATTTACAAATACTATATATAAAAATAATAAAAATACAATTTAGCGCCGAAATAATATATTAAAAAATTATATTAATAGCATAATTTAATAATTTCATTAAAGTTATACACAATGTTTCACGTGAAACATCATAATATATATTTTATAAATAAAGAATATATATATATTATCATAAACAAAATATAATAATTCTAAAATTTATCAACATGTTTCACGTGAAACATGTTGATAAATAATAAAAATATGTTAAAATTAAACTGTGCAATACAAACGCAATAACCTGGTCAGATTCGGAAGAAAGCAGCCAAATTTGCCTCTTTGTATGTGCACTTTTTTTAGGAGTAAAATGTGGATAAAATAATAAATGAATTAAATAAACTGTTGATAAAAGCAATTAAAAATAATGAAGCACCAGTAGCTGCAATTATAACATGTAATGGAAAAATAATTGCTAAAGCATATAATAAAAGAAATAAAAGCCATATTACAACTGATCATGCTGAAATAATAGCAATTACAAAAGCTAATAAAAAACTTAAAAACTGGAGAGCAAACAATTGTACGCTATATATTTCGCTTGAACCATGCGATATGTGCAAAAGCGTAATAAAAGAAAGCAGGATAGATAAAGTATATTATTTTCTAACAAGGTCTCCAGAAAAAAAACAATATAAAGGAACCGAATTTATTGCAATAGATGATACACCAGATGTAATAACCGAATTTAATAAAAACTATCTAAAAATGATAAAAAAATTTTGGGAAAATAAAAGATAAAAAATACTAAATATGTTATAATACTTCATAGGAGGAAAACATGGCATACAAAGTATTATATCGTAAATACAGACCACAAGATTTTAACAACTTATATGGTCAAGATAATATAAAAAAATTATTAATTGATTCAATAGTAAATGATAAATTATCACATGCATACTTGTTTTCTGGTCCAAGAGGAACTGGAAAGACTAGTACAGCAAAATTATTTGCCAAAACAATTAATTGCCAAAAATCTGTTAATGGAATTCCTTGTGGTGAATGTGAATCTTGTTTAAACTATGAACAGTCTCCAGACATTATAGAAATTGATGCAGCATCAAATAATGGCGTAGATGAAATAAGAGATTTAAGAGATAATGCCAAGATACTACCAACATATAGCAAATACAAAATATATATTATTGATGAAGTTCATATGTTGTCACAAAGTGCTTGGAATGCATTTCTAAAGATATTAGAAGAACCTCCAAAACATATAATATTTATATTAGCAACAACTGAAATCCAAAAAATACCAATAACTATTTTATCAAGATGTCAAAGATTTAATTTTCAAAGAATACCAAATAGTATAATAAAAGAAAATATATTAAGAATATCAAAAATTGAAGATATAAAAATTACTGAAGAAGCAGCAGATTACTTAGCCTTACTTGCTGATGGTGGGATGAGAGACGCACTTAGTCTTTTAGATCAGTTATCAAAAGAAAAAATAGAAATATCAAAGGAATTGATTCAAGAAACATTTGGGATTCTTAATGAAAATGATGTAGAAAAAATATTTGAATGCTTAAAAGAAAAAGATATAACTTCAATAGAACAAATATTTGATGAGTATTCTAAAAAAGGATTAGACATTAATTTGTTAATCTCAAAAATAATAGATTACATATATAAATTAGAAATAGATAACTTATTAACACCTCAAAATAGTTATTTTAATAATAATAATTTAAAACAAATGGCAAATGAACTTATTAATTGTTACAATAAACAAGATGCTTTAACACTTATTAAAATTATTTTATTAAGTTATATTTCCCAAAATATTTCCCAGCATAAACAAAGGGATTCAATAAAAAATGAAAATAAAAATAATATTTCCCAGGAAATAGAATTATCAGAAAAAAATGCAGAAAAAACAAATAAAACTATTTCTGAAGATAAAATAGCAGCAGAATCTAAACCAAACAATATTTTTATAAAAGATTTAAAAAAAGCACGTCTAAATAACGTTTTTGTAAATGCATCAAAAACTGAAAAAGAAAACTTTAAAAAATCTTGGGAAATATTTATAAATAAAGAGGTTATCAAGAAAAATGTAGAAATATTATCCTTGATTGAAGATACTAACATTGAGGTAGTTTCATTAACTCATGTTTTATTTTCTAATCCTTCACCATCCACTACATTATTATTTAATCAATCACTTTTAATCTTAGAGCAAGAATTTTTAAACTCAGAAAAAATTAACAGAAAGTTTATTTGTTTAACTAATGAGGAATGGGAAAAAGAAAAAAAGGATTTTATTTCAAATAAAAGTAAAAAATATGAATATGTAAATGAACCAACAATAGATAAAAAATCCACTGTTTTAAATACAGCAATGGATATTTTTGATAAAAATATAATAGAAATTAAATAAAGGAGAAAAAATATTATGAACATGCAAAATTTAATGGCTCAAGCCCAAAGAATGCAAAAAGACATTCAAAAAAAGCAAGACGAAATAAGTAAAACAGAATATGTAGCAACAAGTGGAGGAGTAAACATAAAAATAAATGGTAAAAAGGAAATATTAGAAATTAAAATTGATAAGAGTATTCTTAAAGATGAAGAAGATCTAGAAGCATTAGAAGATATGATTAAAATTGCTTTTAATGATGCACTTTCTAAAGTAAATAAAGATACTGAAAGTAAAATGGGAGTTTATGCTAAAGGCTTAAACGGTTTATTCTAATATGATATATCCAAAAGTATTAGAAGAATTAATTGAATATTTTAAAAAATTACCAGGAATTGGTGAAAAAACTGCAGAAAGATTAGCCTTGTCTATAATTGATTCGTCTGAAGAAGATATTAGGATGTTTTCAAAAACTATGATAGATGCCAAAAAAAATCTTCATCCTTGTGAAATATGCGGTAATCTAACAACAAACAAAAAATGTTCAATATGTGATAATGAATTTAGAAATAATAAAATAATTTGCGTTGTTGAAGACTATAAAAGCATTTTTGCATTTGAAAAAATGGGGAAATTTAATGGAGTATATCACGTTTTAAATGGTTTAATTTCACCTATTAACGGCATAACACCATATGATATAAATATTGATAGCTTAATAAATAGATGCAAAAATTCTGAAGAGACGGAACTAATAATAGCACTAAAGCCCAATATTGAGGGAGAAACAACTACTCAGTACATCAATAAAATCTTAGAAAAAACAAAAGTTAAAGTTTCAAGACTATCTTACGGATTACCAGTAGGTGCCGAATTAGATTATCTAGATTCCTTAACATTAGAGCGTGCATTTGAAGATCGAAAAAATATTTGACATAACATAACTAAACTAACATATATATTACTATGATAACTAAATTTATAAATCTAATAAAAAAAATTTTATTTTCTATCATAATAATATACAGTTTTGACTTAATATTAAGGGGATTTAACGTTATTGTACCTATTAATTATATAACTATATTAATAGTAACACTTTTAGATTTTCCTGGCCTAATTATGTTAGCCTTATCATTTTTCTTTCTTCTTTGAAAGAGTGATTAAATATGAAAAATAATTTAATAGATTTTTTACAAAAAGAAATATCTGAGAAAAAAATTTCTCACGCTTTTTTAATTGAAACAAATTTAGTAGATCTCGTATTAGAAGATATAGTAAATCTTTTATCAGATAATCAAATAATCCCTCATAATTCAATTGAAAATAACATATCACTAAATATAATTAGACCAGAAAATAATTTAATAGATAAAAATAAAATATTAACTTTACAACAATTTATTATGACAAAATCTGTTGTTAATAATTATAAAGTTTATTTTATTATAAATGCTGAATGTATGAATATATCATCATTTAATAAATTACTAAAAGTCTTAGAAGAACCATGCGAAAATGTAATAGGTTTTTTAATAACAGAAAATACAAATCAAATAATCCCTACAATTAGAAGCAGATGTAAGAGATTTAAAACGAACTATAACATTAAACAAGAAAATGAAAACAATACTGAAGAACTTGAAAAGTTGAAAAATATTAATAAATTAACATTTGAAGAAATTATAAACTTAAAAAAAAGTATTATGTCAAAAGAAAAAAGTAGCATTATAACTTTATTAACTGAATATAAAATTTATTTATCATCTAACACTATAAATTCTGACAACATTACATCACTTGCAAACTCATATAAAATATTAGATAATATTATTGGATTAATTAAATCAAACGTAAATTTAGAATTATGCTTAGATAAAATGTTTATAGAAATGAGGAAGTAACATGGAAGTATGTGGTATAGTATATAAAGAATCTGGAAAAGTATATTATTTTAATAAAAACAATCTACCTATAAAAGTTAATGATTATGTTATAGTAGACACTGAAAAAGGAGAACAATTTGGAAAAGTTACTTTTATTGAAGAACGAGATGTCAACTATGAACTTAAAAATATACTAAGAATTGCCTCAAAATCCGATTATGATAAATATTTAAAAACATTAAAAGAAGCTCAAACAGCTTTAAATGATGCTAAAAAATTTGCCAAGAACTTGGAATTATCTATGCAATTTGTTGATTCTTCATTTACTTTCGATCATAAACAATTAATTATTAATTTTATTGCTGATGAGCGAATTGACTTTAGAGAGTTAGTTAAAATGTTAGCCGCAAAATATAAAACAAGAATAGACTTGCATCAAATTGGAGTTCGTGATAAAGCTAAAGAATTAGGTGGAATTGGACCATGTGGTAGACCTCTATGTTGTACATCGTTCCTAAGTCATTTAGATACTATCTCAATAAATATGGCTAAAAATCAAAACATTGCTTTGAACCCTGCAAAAATTAATGGTGCATGTGGAAGATTACTATGTTGTTTATCATATGAAGATGAAAATTATACATGTTGCCGTGAAAAATTACCTCAAATTGGAGATAATGTCAATTATAACGGAAAGGAATACAAAGTAGTTTCTCTAGATGTTTTAAATGAGTCATACACAATAAATGTCGATGGGGATGAAATTACAATATCTATCAATGAACAATAATGAAATAAATGATTTATATAATTATGGATATAAAATAGTTCAGAATAAGGACTATTTTAAATTTTCATTAGATTCAATTCTATTAGCAGACTTTGTAAAAGTAAATTATACTGACAAGAAAATGTTAGACTTATGTACAGGCAATGCACCAATTCCTATAATACTATCTTCCAAAATAAAAGAAATTTATGGAATTGAAATACAAAAAGATGTCTATGAAATGGCAACTGAATCAATAAAAATAAACAATATTAAAAATGTAAAAATTATTAATGATAATGTCAAAAATTGGTCAAATTATTTTCCAGAAAATGATTTTGACATTATAACTTGTAATCCACCTTATTTTAAATACTCTTCATCTTCCATTATTAATGAAAATATGATAAAATCTATCGCTAGACATGAAATAGAAATAAATTTAGAGGAAATAGTTAGAATTACATCAAAATTGCTGAAAGATAAAGGAAGATTTATTTTAGTTCATCATAGTGAACGCTTAATTGAAATAATAAATTTACTTCAAAAATATAAATTTGGAATAAAAAAATTAGAATTTGCTTATCATGATTACAATTCAAACTGTAACATTGTATTAATAGAATCAATGAAAAATGGGAAGAATAATTGTATAGTAGAAAAACCATTAATAACTAAAAATTATCGAGGTGATATCATATGAAATTAATAGTAGGTTTAGGTAATCCAGGAAATGAGTATGCATATACTAGGCATAACATTGGATTTATGACTTTAGATTATTACTTAAGAAATGTTTCTTGGAAAAATGAAAAGAATGGACTTATTTATAAAACAAAAATTAACCAAGAAGATGTTTTATTTTTAAAACCCACTACATTTATGAATTTATCTGGAATAGCTGTGTCATACTATACTAACTACTATAAAATAGATATTAACAATATCTTAATAATTCAAGATGATTTAGACTTAAATTTGGGTACTACAAGATTAAAACTAGGCAGTAGTTCAGGTGGACACAATGGGATTAAAAGCATTATTGAAAAACTAAATACTAAAGATTTTTTAAGATTAAAAATAGGTATATCAAAGCCAAATAATGATGTAATTGATTTTGTTCTATCAAAATTTAGTAAAGATGAATTGAAAGTATTAGATACTACTTTTAATAAAACAAATAGTATTATTGATGATTTTATAAACAATGAAAAAGTAGAAAGATTAATGAATAAGTATAATTAATATGAAATTTTTAGATTGTATTTTTAAAAACTTTACTTCAAATAATATTAGTGGCTTAACTGAAGAACTAAAAATTTTATATATTAACTATTTAAACCAAAATAGTGAAAAAAATATAATAGTTTTAACTAGTAACCTTTATAATGCTACTAAATATTATGACTATTTAAAAACATATAATAACGATGTTTATCTTTTTCCAATGGATGAATTTTTAACATCTGTCGCTATCGCTATTTCCCCAGACTTAAAAGTAAAAAGACTTGAAACTTTAAATAACATTAACAATGCTAAAGGAAAAATAATTGTAACTAATTTAACTGGTTTTTTAAAATTTGTTCCTTCATCTAAAACTTTAGAAAAATTAATAATTAAATTAGAAAAAGATAAAGATATTAATCGTCAGAAATTTGAAGAATTACTCGCTAAATTTGGATATAATAAAACTTCCATTGTAACTTCATCAGGAGAATATTCTATTAGAGGATTTGTTATAGATTTATTTCCCTATAATTATGAAAATCCTCTTAGAATTGAACTATTTGGTAATACCATTGAAAAAATTAAAGAATTTGACATAGAAAGTCAGTTATCAATCAAAGAATTAAAAACAATAGATATACTTCCATATGATGAAATTAATCCATCTGAAAACATAAGTATTTATGATTTATTAAATAATCCACTAGTTATAAAGATTGATCCAGAAAACTTATTAACAACATATCAAACTATGGAAGAACAAATTATAAATTATAAGCAGGAGAAAGACATTCCTAAAGAATATAAGTATATGTTTAACTTAGAAGATATTAACATTAAAGATGAAATAAACTTATCAACATATGATAAAAAAGGATATCTTGATATTAAATGTGGTAGTTTAGAAAACTTTAATACAAACTTTAACTTATTAAAAAACTACATTGATAAAAATATTAATAATAATAAAATTATTTTTGCTATTAATAATGAAAAAATATCTAACTATTTAACTGAAATGTTTGCTTTTTCAAATGATAAAGATTTAAAACCTGGCAATATATATTTAATAAATCAAAAATTAAATCATGGTTTTATTATCGAAGATTATATTGTTATAAGTGATAATGATATTGAAAATAAGGGTATTAAAAATTCTTATAATAATACTGTTAAAATAGGTAGAAAAATTAAAGACTTTAATGATATTAAAAAAGGCGATTATGTTGTTCATGCTGCTCATGGAATCGGAATTTACAATTGTGTAAAGACACTTACACAAAATGGCATTCAAAAAGACTATTTACTAATTAATTATGCCGGAACTGATAAAATCTATATTCCCGTTGAAAAAATTAACACAATTTTTAAGTATTCAGATGCTGATGGCACTCCTCCAAAGATTAACAAATTAAACTCTCCATCTTGGTTAAAAACTAAAAGGTCTGTAAAAGCAAAAGTCAAAGATATATCTGAACAACTTTTAAAATTATATGCTGAACGATCAAAGATTAAAAGTCCTAAATTTAATGAATATCCTGAAGAATTAATATTTGCTAATAATTTTGAATATGTTGAAACAAAAGACCAATCTAAATGTATTAATGACATATTAAATGATTTACATTCTGATAAACCAATGGACAGATTATTATGTGGCGATGTTGGTTTTGGTAAAACTGAAGTTGCTTTTCGTGCAATATTTAATACCATTATAAATGGTTATCAAGTTGCTTATCTTTGTCCAACAACTATTTTATCAAAACAACAGTATTCAAATGCCATAGAAAGATTTAAAGAATTTCCAATTAATATTGCTATCGTAAATAGATTTACTACTACTAAAGAGTTTAATAACATAGTAGAAGAATTAGAAGAAGGTAAAATAGATCTAATTTTTGGGACTCATAAACTATTTAATGAAAAAATAAAGTATAAAAAATTAGGTCTTCTAGTAGTCGATGAAGAGCAAAGATTTGGTGTATCACAAAAGGAAAAAATTAAAGAACTTACAAAAAATATAAATGTATTAACATTATCAGCAACTCCAATTCCAAGAACTTTAAAAATGGCTATGACTGGTTTAAAAGATTTATCAATTTTAGATACTGCACCTCAAGACAGGTATCCAGTTCAAACTTATGTTATTGAGCAAAGCGATTTACTAATTAAAGAAGCAATATACAAAGAATTAGCACGTAATGGACAAGTATTTTACTTATTTAACAATGTATCAAAAATTGAAGATGAAGCAAATAATTTACAAAAACTTGTTCCTGAAGCAAGAATTTGTTATGCACATGGTCAAATGGACAAACAAAAATTAGAATCTGTAATTGAAGACTTTGTTGATGGTAAATTTGACATTTTAGTTTGCACAACTATTATTGAAACAGGAATTGATATTTCCAATGTAAATACTTTAATTATAATAGATGCTCAAAATTATGGATTATCTCAGCTATACCAGTTAAGAGGTCGTGTAGGTCGTAGTAATAAAATAGCTTATGCTTATCTAACTTATAATAACAGTAAACTATTAAATGAAGTATCATCAAAAAGATTATCAGCAATTAAAGAATTTACTGAACTTGGTTCTGGATATAAAATCGCAATGCGAGATTTATCTATTAGAGGTGCCGGAGATTTATTAGGAAGCGAACAAGCCGGTTTTATTGATTCTGTAGGTATTGAAATGTACACTAGACTAATTGAAGAAACTTTAAATGAACTTCATGGTATTGAACCAGAAAAAGAAGATATTAATGATAAATCTTTAATTAATGTTGACACGCATATTGACGAATCATATGTATCAGATGAAAGCGTTAGAATTGAAATACATCAGTTAATAAATCAAATAAAAGATTATAATTCATTAACTAAAATTAAAAATGAGATTGAAGATCGTTTTGGTAAAATAGATGAAAAAATTGAAATTTATATGTACGAAGAATGGTTTGAAAAATTAGCTCAAAAATTAGAAATAAAAACAGTTATACAAACTAAAACTTACATTGAGTTATTCTTACCACCAGAAACATCTTCTAAAATTAATGGCGAAAAATTATTCTTAAAATTATACTCAATAAATCCAAAATTTAGTATTAGATATTTAAATAAACAAATAATAATTAAATTACCAGTTATCAACTTAGAAAAACATTATTTATATTACTTTGTAGAATTATTAGAAGAAATTATTAATGATATCGAATAAAAATTAAACTAATGAACAAACTATCATTAGTGATGTATGTGAATTCAAATAATTATATAAGAAAAATCGATGAACTAGGAAGAATTGTTATTCCTAAAGAAGTACGCAATAAGCTAAAAATTCAAGACAATGAAAGTATTTTAATAAGTTTAGATGATAATAAAATAAATATTTCTAAATATTCTTACTTAAATAATTATAATAGATTTATAAACGAACTATGTAATCAACTAACTGAGATATTTAAACTAGAAATATCTATATCAGATAGAGAAAAAGATATATTTTCCAATATAACTGAAAAAACAAGCAACGTATATAATGAAGATATCATAAAAGATTCAACTATTATTGGTAATATAACTATATACTCTAAAACTAATGAAGACTTATCTAAAATAACTAAGTTTATTTCTAGAATAATAACTATCTTTTTAACAACATCCCAAAGTAATTAACAAAATGTAAAAAACCGTAAATATAATTATATTAACTTGCATTTTATTAATAATTTTTTTATCCTAAAAATAGGAGGAAGTATGAAAAAAGAAAACTATTATTTGATTAATTCTATACTTTGTGGATTATCTGCTATTTTATGGAGTATATATGAAGGACTTGTAAATTTAGCATCGCTTGCAGTTATGTATACAACTAATAGATTAAATGAAACAAATTTAGCAGATAATGTTAGAAGCTTATCTTTTCTTCACATAAAATATGAAGTATTTATTATAGTAGCATTTATAGTTGTATTAATTGTTAATCACTTTTTAATTAAAAAAGATAAGAAAAATTTATTAATAGTACTTACAATAATTATATTATTATCATTAATTTATATTATTTATAAAAATATTGCATTATTTATATCATAAACACCAAATAAGGTGTTTTTTTAACTAATAGAATAAGAATCTCAAAATATTTATATCCATGAAAAGATGAAAATCGTTATTGATTTTACAAAAATGCTGTGTTAAAATCATTTTATTGAAGCGATGAAGGAAAGAGTAGTTAATCCTCTAATTATTTAGAGAGTTCTCATATGCTGAAAGAGAATTAATTAGACTTAACGAACATGGCTCTGGAGCTTTAAACGTATATCTGCGTTAAAGATTAAAGTGCATGATAATTCATGAATTAAGGTGGTACCACGGTTTATTCGTCCTTAACTTAATGGATTTTTTTATTAGAAAGGACTGATTTAAATGAAAGAAAAAAAGAAATATTATATTTCAACTGCTATTGCTTATGCATCAGGTAAACCTCATATTGGTAATACTTATGAAATTGTTTTAGCTGACGCAATTGCAAGAAATAAAAGACTAGAAGGTTATGATGTATATTTTCAAACTGGAACTGATGAACATGGTGAAAAAATTGAATTAAAAGCTAAAGATGCTGGTTTAACACCTCAAGAATTTGTAGATAAAACTGCAACAGAAATTAAAAGAATTTGGGATATAATGAATACCACTTATGATAGATTTGTAAGAACATCTAATCCTGAACATAAGAAAAAAATTCAACACATCTTTAAAAAATTATATGACCAAGGAGATATATACTTAGATAAATATGAAGGATGGTACTGTACTCCTTGTGAATCTTTCTTTACTGAAACGCAAGTTATTGAAGGAAAGTGTCCAGACTGCGGTAGACAAGTAGAAAAGAAAAGTGAAGAAGCATACTTCTTCAAATTATCTAAATATCAAGATAGATTAATAAAATATATCGAAGAACATCCTGAATTTATTCAACCTGAATCAAGAAAAAATGAAATGATTAATAACTTCCTAAAACCAGGATTACAAGATTTATGTGTATCAAGAACTGCCTTTGATTGGGGAGTAAAAGTAGATTTTAATGATAAACACGTTGTCTATGTTTGGATAGATGCCTTATCAAACTATATAACCTTCCCAGGTTATGATACTGATAGTCAATCTGAAGAATTTAAAAAATATTGGCCAGCTGATTTACATTTAATTGGTAAAGATATTATTAGATTCCACACTATTTATTGGCCAATTCTCTTAATGGCCCTAGATTTACCACTTCCAAAACAAGTATTTGGTCACCCATGGTTATTAACTGGTTCTGACAAAATGAGTAAATCTAAAGGAAATGTCTTATATGCTGATGATTTAGTAAATAAATATGGATTAGATACTATTAGATATTATGTTTTACATGAAACTCCATTTGCAGATGATGGGAATATCACTGAAGATTTAATAGCAGAACGTAACAATTCTGACTTAGCAAATATTTTAGGAAACTTAGTAAATCGCACTATTGCTATGAGTCATAAATATTTTAATGGTGTAGTAGAAAATACAAAAGTGAATGAAGAACTAGATAATAATTTAATTAATCTTTGTGAAAATTTAGGAAATAAGATTAAAGAAGATATGGATAAATTAAGAGTTGCGGATAGCATTACTCATATTTTTGATATTTTAAGAGCTGCTAATAAATATATTGATGAAACAACACCATGGATTTTAGCTAAAGATGAAACTAAAACAGATAGATTAAAAACAGTTCTTTATAATTTAATTGAAACTATAAGAGTATGTGCCGTATACTTACAAGCTTTTATGCCTGATACAAGTGAAAAAATATTTGATTTATTAAATACTGATTTAACCTCTTATGAAACTACTAAAACTTTTGGTTTATATCCATCAAATAGCACTTTAAAAGAACCACAAATTTTATTTAATAGAATTGAAATAGGTGAATAAAATCACCTATTTTTGAAAGGAGCATAATATGTTTACCGATACTCATTGTCATATATTAAGTACATCTTATTTTAATCCAGAAGACATTATTGAAAACTTAAAAAATAACAATATTAAAAGAATAATTATAAATGGTTATAATTTAAAAACTAATAAGGAAGTTATATCCTTAGCAAATAAGCATACAAATGTCTATGGAGCCCTTGGTATTCATCCAGATAATATTATAGAAAATTTACAAGAAAACATTAACTTAATTAAAGAAAATATTCATAATCCAAAAATAATTGCTATTGGAGAAATAGGACTAGACTATTTTCATAATAAAGAAAATAAAGAAAAACAAATTAGTCTTTTAGAAAACTTTTTCAAACTAGCTGAAGAATATAACTTACCAGTAATAATTCATAATCGTGATGCTACTGATGATTTAATTAAGACTTTAAAAAAATATCACTTAAAGGGCATCATTCATTGCTTTTCTGGTAGTATTGAAACAGCAAAAGAGTATTTAAAACTAGGATTTAAATTAGGAATAGGTGGAGTTTTAACTTTTAAAAACTCTCATCTTCGAGATACTTTAAAAGAAATTCCTTTATCATCAATTTTATTAGAAACAGATAGTCCTTATTTAACTCCATCTCCATTACGTGGTCTACCTAATGAACCAATGTATTTAAAATTTATAGCTGACGAATTATTAAGTATTTATAATATTAGTTTAGAAGAACTGTCCATTACATTAGAACATAATTTTCACGATATTTTTGACATCAAAAACTAAACATGCTACAATTATCTTGAAGTGTGGGTGAATAATTATAAAAAAGATATTAAACATAATAAAAAGTTTAGTAATAATATTTTTAATTTTTATGTGCACTGAGGTTAATATTCCTCATTCAGAAACTAAAACAACAAATAACAATTTAAATAAAACTTTAGACTTACATGCTATGGCCATAAAATATGAAGAAATTAGAAGAAATGATTTATATACACCAATTGATGTTTATAATGGAGATTTAACTGGTTATGCAGCAGATTGTCCTTTATGCAATGGACATTTAGGTTGTAATGGTCAAAATGTTTTAGATGGCACAGATACATATCAAGATAAAGATTATGGTACAGTTAGAATTGTAGCATCTTCTAAGAACTTACCATGTGGTACAATATTAGAATTTGATGGCAACGTAATCAATGAAAAAGGAAAAATAACTGCTATTGTCTTAGATAGAGGCGTTCTTGGTACTGATTTAGATCTTTTAGTAGAATCAGAAAGCTTTGCAGCTGATTATATTGGAAGACACTATATAAGTTATAATATCTTAAGATATGGTTATAATAGATAGTTTTAAACTATCCTTTTTTATGATAAAATTTTCTAGAGGTGTAGTTATGGAACAACACATTTTTAAAAAAAGATTTGGTCAAAATTTTTTAAATGATAAAAGTATTCTTGAAAAGATAGCAAATACAATAAAACCAACAGAAAATGATTTAATTATTGAAGTTGGTCCAGGAAGTGGAAATTTAACTAAATTTTTACAAAAACATAATTGTAATCTTTTATGTTATGAAATTGATGATTCTTTAAAAGAAAGATTATCTTTAATTAAAAACGATAAAACTAATTTTATATTTAATGATATATTATCATCTAATATAGAAGAAGATATTAAAAATATTCCTTATGAAAATATATATGTAGTAGCAAATATTCCATATTATATAACAACCCCAATAATTGAAAAGTTAACACTAACAAATTTAAATATTAAATCACTTACATTGATGATGCAAAAAGAAGTAGGTGAAAGATTAACCGCTAAACCCAAAACAAAAGAATATGGATATATTACTGTACTACTAAACTATTTTTATAATATTGAATTACTATTTAATGTAAATCGTAAATGTTTTTATCCAATTCCAAATGTTGATAGTGTAGTTGTAAAATTTACTACTAAAGAAAAAAATAATTTAAACTTCCATAATTTTAATAAATTTTTAAAAGATGCATTTCAATATAAAAGAAAAAATTTACGTAATAATTTAAAATCTTACGATTTAACTAAAATAGAGCAAATTCTTAACAATAATGGATACTCATTAAATAATCGTGCTGAAGACTTACCATTAGAAATATTTATTAACATTGTAGATAATTTATAATACAACAAAATGGCTATTTCCTTAGCTATTTTTTAATTTAAAGTAATTCTTATTAAACATTACGATTAACAATTCGTTTACATATATAACAAAACTATTTTATTGACTAGCCATTTTAATTATGTTTATAATTAAACTAGAGGATATCTAAAAATAATAAAGGATTATAAAACAAGTTTATTGGAGGTATAAAAATGTATGAAGATAATGTAAAACTAATAAATGATTTATTAGTAAACACTTATCATTATAGTCCATCTGGAGCCAAAGCTATTATGACAAATATGATTTATGAAAGTAATCAATTAGATCCTAAATCATATAATCCAAATAGTGGCGCAGGTGGAATTTGTCAATGGACTGGTGATAGAGTTAATAATTTAGTCAATTATTGTAATAATAATGGATTAAGTCCAACCTCAATTGAAGGTCAAGTAGCATTCATGGACCATGAATTACAAACTATTTATAATGGATATGCAGGTGTAAATTTATATGATGACTTGCAAAAATGTACAGATGCAGATTTAGAAAGATGTACAGTAAATTTTTGTGCTGCTTATGAAGCACCTGATCCAGGAGGAAATTGGCAAGCAAATGAAGAAATAGGTAGATCTCGTTATTATGGTGCTAATCAAAATAATTATTTTAGTGTTTTAGATTCAACACCAGCTTCTTCTTATCAAGGAAGTTTTTCTCCAATGACAGGTCCAGATCATTTCGTTAAAAAATTAGAAAGTAGTTATACTGGTAGATATTCTGGTCAAGATGCAAAAGATGCAATCGCACGTCTTGAAACTCAATATACTAAAACAGAACTTGCTAATATGTCCCAGGAAGAGTTTAATAGAGCGGTAGATGAAAGTGGTTATTATGGAGATATAGGAAGACAATTTGATTTTAATCAGCCCTATAGCAATCCAATGTCAAATAGAATGAGTAAAGACCAAGTTGAATTTTTTAATGCTAATCCAGAACTTGCAAAGCAATTACCACCAGCTGTTTACAATTTATATATAGCAAGTAGAGATGGATTAAGTGATGCAGAATATGCACGCCTATCTGGGTTATCTCCAGAACTTGTTAGTATACTTGATAATAATAATGGTAGAAAAAATAATACAACCCAAATACTTAATACAAATTTGCCTTCAAATAAAACATCAACTATAAGCACAGCATTACCTTTTAATAAAAATTTAACAACAGATTTTAATCCACAAGTTATACAAACACCAACAACCCAAAATACAAATATCATACAACTAAATATTAATAAAGTAACAGAAATAATGAGCGTTTTAAATACAAGTATCAACGAATTAGAAGCACTAATTAATAAGCTCTCTAATGAAGAAATAAACAAAATTAATAATTCATGGGTAGCCGATGAGGCTAAAAAATATGTTGACTTAGTAGTGCTCTCAATGAAAAAAGAAGAAAAAGTATCAGAAATGTTAAAACTACTATTAAATACATATAAAAAATCTCTTACATATGCTCGTTCAACCAAACAATCCGTTAATAGTACAGTTACTAACATATAATTTAACTATTAAATTTTTTGTAGATAATTTATAATATTATCTACTTTTTTTGCATACATTTATGATAGGTGGAACAATGGATCTAAAAAAAGGTGATAAAGTTACTAGAATTAGTTATAACCATGATATTATATTTAGAATTTTGAATATTGAAGATAATATCTGCTATTTAAAGGGAGAAAATATTCGTCTTTATGCAGATAGTCCAATCGATGATTTAAAAATTTATAAAAAATCATCTGAAGATAATTTTGAAGATACTATTGAAACACCAGATATATCTGATCGCAATGAGTTTTTTTATTTACCAGCAAGAATTCTTCACTGTGATACTGACAAAAAAATAAGCGTAGATTAGCAATCCCAGATAAATAAAGGAATTGCAAAAATATAAAAAACTAAAAAAATGCTAAAAATTAGTAAAAAATGCATAAAAATATGAAAAAATTATAAGTCATTTTAATAGGGCGAGATATTCATAAGTAAGTAAATGTACAAACTTCATTAACCGATTAAACATAGCAAGAATTGATTAAAAATCAGTTCTTTTTTTATTGCTTTGAAAGGGGTGATGTACATGTAAAATATAGCAATAAATATCTTAATTGTCT
>CAJOQL010000078.1 GCA_905236935.1 uncultured Bacilli bacterium | reverse complement strand
GTGATAGATTATAGTATGGATGCATTATTTAATGAACAAGAATTAGAAAATTTAAGAAAGCAAGTTGAAATGGATAAAGAGGCATATTATACTAAAAAAGGAATTAAGCAAGGAATTGAGCAAGGTGAAGCAAAAAAATCTATTGAAATTGCTAAAAAAATGCTTGCTAAAGGGATGAAGGAAACCGATATATTAGAAATAACTGAGCTTACAAAAGAAGAATTAGATAAATTTAAAAATGAAATCTAATTCTTTTTTCATTTATAATTCATAAAACTGCTATAATATAAGTTATAAGTAGGTGAATTAAAAGTGAAAGTATTGATTGTAGATGATGAAGAGTTAATAAGAAATGTTATTAAAGAGTATTGTAAATCTGAACATTATTTTGTAGATGAAGCTAGAGATGGAGAAGAAGCGATAAATAAAGTAGAACATAATACTTATGATTTAATAGTTATGGATATAATGATGCCTAAAATTGATGGTTTTAAAGCAGCAGAAGAAATTAAAAGAATGAAAAATATTCCTATAATAATGTTATCTGCAAGAGGAGAAGAATTAGATAAATTAAATGGATTTTCTATTGGAATAGATGATTATATAACTAAACCATTTTCTCCTAAAGAATTAATGGCTAGAATTAAGGCAGTTACTAAAAGAAATATTAAAGATGATATAATTAATTATCAGGATTTAATAATTAATAAAACTACGAGAGAGGTTTATATTAATAATAATCTCATTGAATTAACTCATACTCAATTTGAACTTTTATACTTATTTTTAAGTAATATAAATATAGTATTATCTAGAGAAAACATTATTCTTAATATTTGGGGATATGATTATGATGCAGATGATCGTACTATTGATGCTCATATTAAACTTTTAAGAAGTAAATTAGGTAAATATCGTGAAAATATTAAAACAATTAGAAAGGTTGGATATAAATTTGAATCTAAAGACTAATAATTTAAGTAATAAAACATTTTTTTATTTTGTTATCTTTTCTTCTATAATTTTATTATTTTTATGGTCTTTTCAATTAATATTTATTAAAGTATTTTACCAAAAATATCAAATTAAAGATGTTAAAGATATTGGAAATACTATTTTAAAAACTAATTCAAATAATTTAATATCTGAATTGGAAGAAGTTGCTTATGAAAAAGATATGTGTATTGAGCTTTATAGTACTAATCAAATATATAATTTTAATACTAATGATAATGATTGTATTTTAAAAAGAAGTAATGAAACAATTATTAAAGCTAAAAGGAAACTTTATACTTTAAATTTAGATAAGACATTAGTTAAAATTGAAGACCCTAAAAATAATATTAAAAGTATTATGTATGGAATAAGAGTTAATAATGATACTTTTGTAATTTTAAATTCTAAAATTGAAGATATTGGGTCTACTAATTATATATTAAGAGGTCAATTAATTTATATAACTTTAATAGTAATATTAATTGCATCTTTAGTATCTTATTATGTATCAAAACTTTTAAATAAACCTATAATCGAAATCACTAATAAAGCAAGATTGATGGGAGAGGGTAATTTTGAAATTGATAATAATGAATATGGTATAACAGAATTAGACGATTTAAAAGATGTTTTAAATTATGCAAGAAGTGAAATTAAGAATACAGATGAGCTACGTAGAGATTTAATGGCTAATGTATCACATGATTTAAAAACACCACTTACTATGATAAAAGCATATGCTGAAATGGCTAAAGATTTAAATAATAATAAAGAAAAAGAAAGAAAGGAAAATTTAGATATTATAATTTCTGAAACTGATAGATTAACTATTTTAGTAAATGATATTCTAGAATTATCTAAAATGCAAAATAGTACAGTTGAATTAAAATTTGAAAAATTTGATTTAATTGAAGAAATAAATCAGATTATAAATAAATATAAAATAATAAAAGAAACTGAAAATTATCAAATAATTCTAAATTCTCCTGAAAAAGCAATTGTAAATGCTGATAAAAAACAAATAGTGGAGGTTTTATTTAATTTAATAAATAATGCTATTAATTATACTGGTAGTGATTTAACTGTTAAAATAAATGTCAAGGAAAATAGAAAAAATTATCTTGTAGAAATAATTGATTCTGGAAAAGGTTTATCTAGGGAAGAAACAAAATTAATTTGGAATAAGTACTATAAAAATGAAAAAAATCATCAAAGAAATAAAGTAGGTACTGGGTTGGGGCTTTCAATTGTTCAAACTATTCTTAGTAATCATAATTTTAAGTATGGAGTAAAAAGTGAATTAAATAAAGGAAGCAATTTTTATTTTTATATAAAAAAATAAATTTAGGAAAAATTTTGACAAAAAAATATTGATTTATAAAACTTAAAATGATATTATTGAATTATAGTAAAGGAGGATATAAAAGAATGGAGAAAGGAAGAAGAGATACAGTACTTTTAACAGTAATTGCTATTGCTACACTTTTAGTTGCTATTGTAGGTGCTACATTTGCATTCTTTACAGCAAGATTAACAGATCAAAATTCAACAAGTGTACTAACAATTAGATCATCTGAAGGTGGTACTATTACACTAACTGGTACAGGATTAATTACAGTAAATAATATTTATCCTAAATCAGGCGCATGGGTTCAAAAACCATTTAAAGTAGTATATAGTAATGCTAATGGTAATGTAGATGCAAAATATAAACTATCTTTAGTTTATTCAAATTCATTTGGCTCTAATGGTAACTCAACAAATAATGCTACAGGAGCTGCAAGTGGAGAAATTAGATATGCTTTGACACAAACATCAGGATATTGCCCAGATCCAAGCAAAACAACATCAACTGCATGTACTACTGGTTGGGATGGAAGAACTAATAATACAAATGAAGTCTTAATTGCTGAAGAAACTGGATATTTTAGATACACTGGAAGTGCAGTTACAACTGAACCATTAGGAACTGGCGAAGGTGGAAACTCTGCAGTGTTCCCTAAACTAGCTAATGCTACTGCTACAGGAGTATCTACAAGACAAGTACATTCATATTTGTTAACTATTGATTATCCAGATACAGGTGCAAATCAAAACTATACAAACCGTGATAATGCAACAGTAAATGGTGGAACAAACCACGATCAACAATTAACAGTATATATTAAAATCGATGAAGACTTTAATAGTGCTGCGTAAAATAATAGAAAAGGAGGAAACATAAATGGAAGATAGAAATAATAAATCAAATACAATGCTATTAACAGTAATTGCTATCGCAACATTATTAGTAGCTGTAATAGGTGCTACATTTGCATACTTCACTGCTACAGTAAGAAATAATGAAAGCGAAAGTAGAGTTCTTGTTACTGGTGCATTATTAACAATTGATTTTGAAGGTCAAGATGATGCTGTTAACTCTGCTGAAAATGTAATTCCTACTAAAAAAATCAATGATACTTATGAACCAATAGTAACTAAAACATTTACTTTAGAAGGTATAAATAGCACTGATGAAGGTGAAAATAAAGATCCTATGTTAATGCCGTATAAAATATTCTTAGTTGTAAATCAAAATTCATTCGCACTTAAACATAGAATATCAGACAATAACTATGAAACAGCATTAACTTATATGTTAATAAATAATGCTACTGGTACTATACCTACTGGTTCTATTCCATCTAGTACAAAGTATGGAAACATTGGTGCAACTTCAGCAGATTTAATTGCAGCTAATGTAGCTTTACCTGCTAATTCAGATGAAAAACAAGTTGCAGCAGATGCACTTCAAACTATAGAGGTTTATAAAGATGATGACACTAAGCTTGCTGATAATACAGTTGGTTTATTATTAGGACAAGGATATTTCCCTGCTGCTAATAATAGAACTGCTGTTACTCATAGTTATACTTTAAAAATCTATTTTAAAGAAACTACTTTAAATCAAGATTTAGATAAGAGTAAGACTTTTAATGGTTATGTTGCTATTAGTGCAGGACATGCAGATACACAATTAACTAAGACATTCTCTATTTATAACTGTACAGAAACAACAGCTTGCTAATAAGTGCTTAAAGAAGACCATTGGTCTTTTTTTAGTTGTAATTTTTATCATTATGCTTTATAATATATTATAGAATATGAAGGTGTGCCATATGAATACAAGTCCGTTAAAAAAAGCCTTAAATTATGTCAGCAAATTAATTTCTACTGCATTATTAATTGTTTTAGTCATTGTAGGCTTATTTTTAGTTTATTATTTGATATCAGCAAAAATGGTTGCTAAAGATCCTAGGTTTGAACCTAAAATTAATTTGTATACAATTGTAAGTGGTAGTATGGAACCTAATATTAAAGTTTATGATGTAGTTGTAGACTTTAAAGTTAATAATCCTGAAGATTTAAAAATAGGTGATGTTATTACTTTTAAATCAACAAGTAATATTAGTAAAGATCTTATTGTAACACATCGTATAATTGATACTAGGATAGTTAATGGAAAAGTAGAATATGTTACTAAAGGAGACTTTAACTCATCATCTGATCCAGATACTGCAAAATTTGATAATATTATTGGAAAAGTAGTAATAAGATTCCCACAACTCGGAAGAATACAATTCTTTTTAGCTACTAAAATGGGATGGTTTTTAGTAGTTCTATTACCTGCAATGTGTGTAATAATTTATGATATAATAAAACTTATTAAATTATTAGCATTAAAGAAGAATGGAGATAATATTCAACCTACTAAATCATCTGGAAATATTCATATTAATGTAGAAAATGTGGATATTAAAGAAGATAATAAAGAGGAAATTATCGATAATAAACATAATCAATTATTATCTAATAAAGATGAAATTAAAAAAGACAAGAAAGAGAATAGCTTTAATAAAAACAAAAATAATAATAAAGAGAACTATATTGCTAATAACAAATCAAATAAAAGAAATAATAATAACCAAAATAGCAATAATAATATTAATAATAATAAAAGTAATAATAATCTGAAAATAAAAAATAATAAACAAAAAAATGTTAAAAATGATAATTATAACAATCAAAAAATTATTAATGATACATTAGAAAATATTAAAAAATCAAATTATAAAGCAAGATTAAATAATCTTAAAGATTATGAAAAAGAAGATAGAAAGTGAGAAATCACTTTTTATTATGCATAAGTATTTTATATTTATTAAAAATATGCTATAATCAAAACAAGAATAGAAGGATGCAATATGAAAGAAAAGCCTAAAAATAAACAATCATTTTCTTATTTTTTAAAACTTCCATTTTTAGGGATTTTTTATGTAGTTGATTTTTTTATTAAATGTTTAAACTGGTTTTTAATTGGCTTTTTTACTGTATTTAAACCCGTTTTTATCTTTTTAAAATATGTTAGTTTAGGTTGCTATTATACAGTATATGGTGTTTTTTACCCATTTATATATATTTTTAATATTATTGTAAATATTCTATTTAAAGGTATTAAAAGCAAAAAAGAAGATAATACGATTAAAATAGAAGAATATTTACCACAAGAAGAAAAAAGTGATACTGAACTTGCCAAAGAACAATTAAAAAATAATAAAAAACTATCTATTGAAGAATATTTAAAAAATAAGTTTAGTGAATTTGATTTTGTTAAACAAATTAAAGAAAAAGAAAATAAACAAGCTAGAGAATTAATCAGAGATATTCAAAAGAATAATTATCGAAGCGAATTTCCTTTAGTATTTAGATATGTAGTAAGAGATACTCAAGGTAAAAGATATAGTAATGTTTTTATCGCTTATTCAAAATTAGAGGTGTTAATATATTTACAAAATGAAGGTTTTAAAGTTATAAACATTGAAACTTCTAAATTATTAAATATTTTATATGATCCAACAAAAAGTGCTGTTTTTAAGTTTAAAAATAAAGATTTAATTTTCTGGTTAACTCAGTTATCTACTTATATTAAAGCAGGTATTCCTTTAACAGAAGCAATGCGTATTTTAAGCAAACAAATGAGTAAAAGTAAAAATAAAAAACGTTTATTTGATTCAATTGTTTATTACTTAACAATGGGAGAACCATTTAGTAGTGCTTTAGCTAAACAAGGAAAAAGTTTTCCAGCTCTTCTTATTAGTATGATGAAAACAGCAGAAGCAACTGGTAAACTAGAAGAAACATTAGACGATATGTCCGATTATTACACTGATATTGAAAATACAAGAAAAGCTATGATAAGTGCAATGAGTTATCCTACTTTGATTTCTGTTTTTGCAGTTGGTGTTGTAACTTTTATAGTCATGTTCATAATTCCAAAATTTAAAGATGTATATGCTACTGCTGGTGCGCAAATTAATGGATTAACTCAATTTCTTCTTGATTTTAGTGAATACTTGCAAGGTAATATTTTAAATTTAATATTGTATGTTGTTTTAGTTGTCGTAGTTATTGTAGTTTTATACAAAAAGGTAAAAGCATTTAAAAAATTTGTTCAAGTAACATTAATGAAAATACCATTGATTGGAAAAATAATTATATATCGTGAAGTAAATGTTTTTACTAAGACATTCTCATCACTTTTACAAAATAATGTATTTATTACAGAAAGTATGAACTTATTATCAGAAGTTACTAATAATGAAGTATATAAAGAAATAATGTCTAAAACAATTTATTATATTGCTAAGGGAGATAAAATTAGTACAGCATTTAAAGATCACTGGGCAGTTCCTGATGTAGCTTATTATATGATAGTTACTGGTGAATCAACTGGAGAACTTGCTAATATGATGGCAAAAGTATCTGATTATTATCAAACAGAACATCATACCATTATTAATAGTTTAAAATCATTTATTGAGCCAGTTATGATTGTAACTCTTGCTGTTGTAGTAGGTGGTATTGTTATGGCAGTTATACTTCCAATGTTTGGTATGTATTCACAAATTAAATAGGTGGCTTGTATGGGATTATTAGTTTTTATGTATGGGCTTTTATTTGGTTCGTTTTTCAATGTTGTAGGATTAAGACTTCCTAACCATGAATCTATTATATGGCCAGGAAGTCATTGCCCTAAATGTAATCATAAACTATCTTGGTATGAAAATATTCCAATTATTTCATATATTATATTACGAGGAAAGTGTAAAGGTTGTAAAGAACCTATTTCTGTAATGTATCCTTTAATTGAATTTTTAACAGGGGTATTATTTTTAATTAGTTATTTAATATTTGGTTTTGGTGAACAATTTTTAATTGGAATTGTACTTTCAAGTTTAGTTGTAATAATTTTTGTATCAGATTCAAAATATATGATAATTTTAGATAGTCCTTTAATAATATCAATTATATTAATATTTATAATTAAATTATGTTTTGAAGGATTAAAGGTGGCATTATTTGGCTTATTATCTGGATTAATTGTATTTGGTGCAATGTATTTATTAATGATAATAGGGAACGTATTATTTAAAAAAGAATCTTTAGGTGGAGGAGATATAAAGTTATCTTTTGTATCTGGTTTATCTCTAGGTACATATTTAGGTCTTTTTTATATCGTATTAGGAGCTTTTTTTGCTTTTCCATATGCTTTATATGTAACAATAAGAAAAAAAGAAAGTATGCTTCCTTTTGGACCTTTTTTAGCTATAAGTATGTTAATTATATACTTTAATTTAGAAAGAGTAACAGAATTTCTTAAAATTATACTTCATTTAAATTAGTTATTATTTTGACCTCATTTCGTAAATAATAGGAAATGAGGTTTTATTATAAATAATATCTCTTTTAAGGTAATACTTTTTCTTTTCAATACTTTTTGTTATAATTATTTTAGAGATGATTAATTATGGAAAAAAATAATTTTAAACCAGTAGTATTAGGAATTGATGTAGGTGCTTATAGTATTGCACGCACATTTTATGAATTCTATGGAGTTAAGACCATTGTAGTAGGTAAATATACTTATTGGATGACTTCTTATAGTAATATCACTGAACCATTAATAGTTAATGATATGAATGAAAAAAGATTAATAGATTTTTTAGTAGATTTATCTAAAAATTATAAAGATACTAAACTATTATTGTTTGGATGTTCAGAAGATTATGTTGATATAATAGTTCGTAATAAGGATGTTTTAGATAAATATTTTGTAGTACCAACTGTTGATGAAAAAACATTAGCAAGAGTAGTGCAAAAAGAAAACTTTTATGAAGTATGTGAAAAAGTAGGTATTAATTATCCAAAAACTATTATATTAAATAAAGATAATTATGTGACAGAAAAAATTAAGTTTAAATATCCGATAGTTGCAAAAGCAAGTAATAAAGCAATATATCAAAGAATAAATTTTGATGGTAAAATGAAGGTTTTTGTTTTTAACAATCATGATGAATTAATAACTATGTTAAAAAGAGCTTTTGAGTCAGGATACACTGATGATTTTGTAGTACAAGAGTTTATTGCTGGACCAGATGCAAATATGAGAGTTTTAACGTGTTTTGCTGATGAAAATAGTAATGTTTTGTTTTCATCTGTAGGAAAAGTTTTATTAGAGGAAAAAGGTCCAGATGTAACAGGAAATTATAGTGCTATCATTAATATTAAAGATGATGCTCTTGTGGAGGCTGCTAAAAAATTTATTAAAGAAACTAACTATAAAGGATATGCTAATTTTGATATAAAATATGATGAGAATACTAAAGAATTTTATTTTTTTGAGGTAAATGTAAGACTTGGTAGAAGTAATTTTTATATGGCTTCAGGAAATACTAATTATTTAGCACCTGTTGTAGATAGTTATATTTATCATAATGCTAAAGATTACTATGAAACTAGTGGGACAGCTCTTTATACAATCGTACCTTTTTATGTCATAAGAAAGTATGTTAAAGATAAGGGATTAGTTAGAACTGCTAAAAGACTAAAAAGAAATAATCCTTTAGATTATAAAAAAGATTTTTCTTTTAAAAGAAAAATATATATTTATATGGCTTTAATAAATCATATCAGAAAGTTTGGTAAATATTATGAATAAAAAAGTTGGTGTAATAGGTGGTATGGGTCCAATGGCTACAGCTAAATTTATGGAACTAGTTATTAACAATACTAAAGCCAGTTGTGATCAAGATAATGTTGATATGTTAGTTTGTCAGTATTCATCAATACCAGATCGTACAGGATATATTTTAAATGAACAAGAGAATAGTCCAGTTCCTAAAATGATTGAAGCTGCTATGCTTTTAGAAAGAGAAAATTGTGATTTTTTAGTTATGCCTTGTAATACTGCAACTTTCTTTTATGATAAAGTGCAAAGTGCTGTTAATATACCACTTATTAATATTGCAGAAGAAACAGTAAAATGTTGTTTAGATAAAGGTGCTAAAAAAATAGGATTAATGGCAACTGATGGAACTATTAAAGCAAAGGTTTATGAATATTATACTAAGGATAAATGTGAACTATTTATTCCAAATGATATCATACAGAAAAATATTATGGGTATTATTTATAATGAAGTAAAACAAAATAAAATACCTGATAAAGATAATTTTTTAGAGGTAGTTAAGTATTTTAGAGATAATAATTGTGATGTAATTGTAATGGGATGTACTGAATTATCAGTAGCAATTGAAGAGTTAGATATTAATGAAGATTATATAGTTGATAGTTTAACTGTTCTTGCTAAATTAACAATTACTAAAGCAGGAAAGATACTTAAATAAATAGAAAGAGATATGCAAATGAAAAATAAAAAAGGTTTAATAGTTCTTTTGATAATAGTTATATCTTTTTTTGTATGTTTGCTATGTACATATTTCTTTAAAGATAGTATTAAAGAAAAATTTGAAAAGATTATTTATCGAAGCAAAATAAATGATAATTTGCCTGATAAGATAATTCAAACTATTAAGATAAGTGCAGTAGGTGATTGTACAATTGGCTGGGATGATCGCTATGTTTATAATGGAAGATATGACTACTACCTAAAACAAAATAATAATGATTATAGTTATTATTTTAGAAATGTTTATGATTTATTTAGCAAAGACGATTTAACAATAGTAAATTTAGAAGGTGACTTTACCGACTATAATGTTAAAGTAGAGAAGAAATTTAATTTTAAAGCTCCTAAAGAATATCGTAATGTTTTAACTGAAGGCAGTGTAGAAGTTGTAAGTTTTGCTAATAATCATACACATGATTATGGAGAAACAGGCTATAAAGATACAATAAATGCATTAAATGAAATTAATATGCCATATTATGGATATGATAAATATTTAATTAAAGAAGTTAATGGTATAAAGATAGGATTTTTAGGATTTTTAGATATTTTTGGTGAAAGATTTAATGATGTAAAAAAAGCAATTAATTATTTAAAAGAAAATAATTGTGATTTAATAATTGCATCTATGCATTGGGGAATAGAATATGACTATGAACAATCTAAAGAACAAGTAAAGATGGGACATTTCTTAATTGATAATGGAGTAGATTTAGTAATAGGACATCACCCTCATATAGTACAAGGTATTGAAAAATATAATAATAAGTATATTTTATATTCTTTAGGTAATTTTAGTTTTGGAGGTAATTCTAAACCTCGAGATATGGATACATATATTTGGCAACAAACATTTACTTTTATTAATGGTAAACTTGAATTAGATGATAATATAAATATTATACCAACTTATGTATCTAGTGTTAAAGATATTAATAATTATCAACCAACTATTTTGGAAGGTGAAGATAAAGAAAGAGTACTTAATAAATTAAGAAAATATTCTAGTGGATTTGAATTTTAACATAATAAAACTGTAAATGGTTAGTGTTTACAGTTTTTCTATTACTTATCTAGAGTTATTTTAGTATTAGCAGGTTCTTCTAATGTTTTAGGATTATTTAAAATATAATTAAGTAAATCTAAGCATTTGATAAAGTAAAAACCATCTGCTATTCTTTCATCTAAGTTAAATCCAAATTCACACATTTTTCTAATTTCAACTTTACCATCAATTACTATAGGTTCTTCTTTAATTCGACCTATAGTCATAAGTATTCCATTAGTTCCAAAATCAGTTAGATGATGATATATTGCACCATCACAACCAATACTTCCAATATCACTCATTAATAAACTAGAGTGATAAATAGAATTATTAGTTAAATCACTAGGTAGTAAATCATGATTATCAGCAAATATTAAACCTTTAAAAATTAACCATCTAAAGAATTTAGGTAATTTACCAATATTATCAATAAGTTTATCAACGTTATTTTCTTTTTCATTACGTACATTTTTAACTTGACCAGATATTTTTTTACTTAAAGAGAAAATATTATCATCTTTATCAATTTTGATTTGACTCCATAATTCTTCAGAAGATTCTTTAAATTCTTTTTTAGCTACAAATCCAATGCTTACACAATTTCTTTTATACATATTTTTATTAATAATAAAATTATTTAGTCTTTCTTTATTATAAAATAATTTCCCAGATGCCATTGCAAATAGATGAAAAAAAGTAATATGATTAGTTTCTTTATTTGATTTTAATTTTTCATAATATTCAACTAAATTAGTGACATCTACTTTAGTATTTATATATACATCTGAGTCACATCTTTTAGGCATTACGTATGTCATGACGGCAAACATACCTTTAGTTTTAATTTTTGTTCCATCTTTTCTATTCATTTGTTACCACCTATAATTAATTATAAAAAAAATTGTACTATTTAGCAAGTAATATGGTATAATACCTATGTTAATGAGTGGAGGGATAAAATGAAAGTCTATAAAAAGAGATTACCTAAAAATGTTAAAAAGACATTTGCTTATGAAAAAGGGGTAAAAGTTAAAGTATTAAATAGTTTATATTATGATAAAAAGAATAAGAAGTCTAAATAAGTATGACTTCTTTTTATTTACTGATTTTAAACATTTTAAATTATTATATATAATTTACATGTTAGTAAGGAATTGGTAATAATGGATTTAAAAAAGTTTGCAGAATTTATTAAAGAATTAAGAAAAGAGAAGGGACTTAATCAAGAGCAATTAGCAGATGAGTTACTAGTTCATAGAACTACTGTAGTTAAATGGGAACAAGGAAAAGCTCTACCACTAAATGATACTCTAGTAATGTTAAGTAAATACTTTAATGTATCAGTAGATGAATTATTAGCAGGTGAAAGAAGAACTAATGAAACACCTATGGAAGATAAGAATAAAGTAACTTTATCATTACTTAAATCTAGAAGAAAAAGTATTTTTATTGCTCAATATTTAGGACTTTTACTATTTATAATAGTAATTATATTTTTAATTTATTATTTTTTTACCACATATAATTCGATACATGTGTATTTATTATCTGGATATAATGATAATATTAAAACAAAGCATACTTTATTAATTGCTTCTAATGATAAAATTTATTTAAGACTAGGAAATATTTATGATAATAAAAATAAACAAATTTATGCAACCGATGTTACGCTATATGTGGATGATGGTTATGAAACTAAAATATTATTTAAAGGTGATCCAAATCAAATACTAGTTGATTATAAAGATAATGTTGAAATATTTGATTATAAAAAATTAGAAAATGATCATCACAACTTGTATTTATTAATAAGATATGATGATAAAGAAGAAATTATTAAACTGAAAGTATTGAAAGATTTTGAAAATAGAAGTTTACTGCAATTGATATTTAGAAATACAACGGAGAACTATAAACCTAATGATTTTAATATTAAATTATCCAATAAATTTAAATATGATGCTGTTAGTAATACATTTAAGTTGAAAGATGGTAAAGTAAAGATAGAGTGCACAGAAGATATTGTTTGTAATGTTTCAATTGTAGAAAAAAATATAGATAAATATTTTGAATTTGATAGTTTTGCTAATTGTTTATATTATAAATTAATTGAAAATAGAATTGTTAAAGAAAAAGGTATTTTAAATATTAATAATAATCTAAGTATTAATGAAGAAAAAATATATATATATTTTAAGGAAAAAATCCTCAATAAATACTTAAGTTGAAAGCAATGTGAATTGCTTTCACTTTCTTTTTTTGATAGTTTAAGTTATGCTGAAACCAAGAAAGGAGAAGTAATGAAAAAATTAGTAGTATTATTTGTTAGCATTTTAACAATTAATGTTTTATATTTAAATGTTAATGCTGATGAAGAGATATACTATACTAATGTCAACGGTGTAAGTATGACAGAAGATGAATATAATTATTTTGTTGCACTGGCTGATGCTGATTATCCAGATATTGTTACGGAGAATATTTATAATAAATTTGTAAATAATGGCTATTTTGGCCAACCAATAACAAAAGTTGAATATGATGAAGATGCAAACATGTTACAAACAATTATACCATCTGTAATGCCTCAAAGTAATGTACACGAAACACAAGCAAAAAAATTAGTTTTAGGCAAAGTTTGTGGTGCATCTACATGTGATATTACTGTCACTCTTACTTGGAAGGGTCAACCTAATGTTAAGAGTTGGGATGTAATTGGTGCTTTGTTATACGGCAATTTAACATTAATCGATGATCCATTTACTACTTTAACATATTCTGGTGGTACAATATCTTATGATAATCCTTACTATGTTGGCGGCGGATTTGGTACATCTGTTAAAATGAGAACAAGTTCTACTAATATGCGAGTTTACCAATCATATGATGTATATGGTACTGGTACTGTATATGCTAGTTATCAACATGCTAGATCTTCTATTTCCGAAACAAATAGTAAGAAGTATACTGTTGGTTATGGTGGATACGGTGGAGTATTCTATTTCTATGGTGCTGCTACTGGCGTATATGATCAAATGGGCGGCGTTGACACGTATGTTAGTATCTAAGATTAATAGGCTTAAATTATACTACAATTTATGATTTACAATAGTTTATATTTTAAAAGTAGAGTTTTTTATATTTAACTATCTTTATTATTTACTCCGTAGTTAAATATTGTCCTTGATTTAATCTACTTTTAATTCTCCTTTTGGAAAAGAGTCTTTTGCGGCAATAGGGGACTCTTTTTATTTTGCTTAATAAAATGTCTATTTATTCTTAGAAAGTTCTGATTCATATAAATTTTTATAAGAATCTGATGTTTTTAATAATTCTTCGTGTGTTCCTTTAGCTTCAATTTTACCATTATTTAGATATAGAATATGGTCAGCATTTATTATTGTTGATAATCTGTGAGCAATAATAAGAATAGTATAATCATTACGCATATTTTCAATAGCAGTTTGAATTTTACTTTGTGTTTCATTATCTAATGCAGAAGTTGCTTCATCAAATAAAATAATTTTTGTTTTTTGAATAAGTGCTCTTGCAATTGCTAATCTTTGTTTTTGTCCTCCAGATAAGTTTATTCCACCTTCACCGATAATAGTATCATATTTATTTGGTAGTTTATTAATAAAATCATCTAAACAAGCTATTTTGCAAGCTTCTTTAATTTCTTTCATTGTTACATTAGATTTTACTAGTTTAAGATTATCTTTAATACTCATATTAAATAAATATGGATCTTGACTGATAATTGTAATATTTCCTCTAATTGAATCTTTATCTAAATCTTTAATATCGATTCCATCTATAGTGATTTTACCTTTATCAATATCATACATTTTACATAATAAGTTAAATATTGTTGTTTTACCAGCACCTGATTTACCAACAAAAGCTACTGTTTCATTAGCATTAATTTTAAATGATAAATTTTTAAGAACTTTATTAGTATCATAACTAAAAGATACATTTTTAAACTCAAAATTTCCTTTTATATTATCAATATGAATAGTACCAAATTTTTCTTTTTTAAATTCATCATCTTTTAATATAGATTTAATTCTATCTGCTGATAAGTTAAAACTTTTAACATACTCTAAAACATCTCCAGCAACCCAACTAGACCATTCTAATTTACTAAAATAATTATAAATTACTAAAGCTGTAGTAGTTTCTATAAAATGATTTTTTAAAAATAAGATTAGAATAATCATTAATAATAATTCAAAGATATTTATTGACATATTAGATAGTAACCTATATGACCAACTTTTTTTTTGCAAGATATAGATTTTATTTTTGGCATCTTTAATTATTGTAGAAAGTTCATTAGTAAAATCATTTTCACTGTTTAACATTTTAATATCTCTAGCGCCTCTAACAAGTTCTCCAACAAAGCCATATAATTTTTCATTAGCTTTTCGATAAACTTTATCATCATCATTTCTTTTATTAGTTCTTATACGTTCAATTACAAATAGGGTAGTAACCATTAAAATTGAATATATAAAGATTAATTTATTCATTATAAAGATAGCAATAATAATTCCAAGATATTGAATAACTCCTGATATTTGTTCAAATAAAGAATTAAATATTTCAGCTAAGTAAGTAGTATCATTAGTAATTCTTTGAATAAAAACACCGCTACCAGTTTCATCTAAACATTTATTTTCAATTTTTAAAATATTTTTACTTAATTCAATTTCTAATTTTTCTAGAATATTACGATAGATTTTTAAATTAGTAATTCTTATTATATAATCAAAAAAGTAATCAAATATATTAACTATAAAAATAACTATTGCAAAATACAAAAGCTTTTCTAAATCATTATTAGTTAAAGATACAATTATTTTAGCACTTAAAATTGGCATTAGAATACTTACTGAAATCCATACTATATAAGATATAATATTTAGAAATAATAAGAATTTTTCATTTTTAGCAAATTCCCAAGTAAATTTTAAATTTTTAATAAGTTCTTTAAGAGTTTTCATAAAAACCACTTCCATTTATAGTTATATCAAAAAAGATAAAAATATTCAATTTAAAGAAAAAAACGCTTTTAGCGATTTTATTTTCTAATTAAGTGAACTGGAAGTCCATCTTTAAATATAGGCATTAACTCTCCTTGAATTAAGGGTTTAGCGTAGTTAATGAATTCATCAGTCATTTGATTTGTTTCAGTATTAATCCATTCTAGTGGGACTTTCTTTTCTACATTAGCAATGTTATGAATATCATATGTATTGGTAGAGCACTCGTATGGATTATTATTAGTTCTATCTAAAGTAACCATCATACCAGTTTGTCCATTGTTTGCTTCAATTACAGCTTTCATACCAACTTCTTCAGCTTCATTAATATCAGTAAGACTTGCAATATGGGCAGCTGCTCTTTGTAACGTAGAAAGTTCAATAGCACGAGTTTTTAAACCAGTTTCTTTTTGCACAATGTTTGCTAGAGTACTAGCAGCACCTGATAATTGTTTATGACCAAATGCATCAACTGCAAGATCACCTGCAGATAATTCACAAACAAATTTGCCATCAGACGTTTGAATTCCTTCACTTACTGCAATTACAATACTTTCTTTGACTTGCGCAAGTTCTTTAATATTATTTATAAATTTATCTAAATCAAAAGGGTTTTCTGGCAAGTAAATAGCATCAACACCTTCACAAGAATCATCTTTGGCTAATGCTGCAGCGGCAGTAAGCCATCCTGCATGACGACCCATAATTTCAACAATAGCAACAGTAAGTCTACTTTTACCAAATGATGCGTTATCTCTAATTATTTCTTTTAGACTAGTTGCAATATATTTAGCAGCTGAACCATATCCAGGGCAATGATCGGTAATAGGTAAGTCATTATCTATAGTTTTAGGTACTCCCATAAATTTTTGAGGTTTATTATTGTTTTTAGCATAATCAGATAACATTTTAATAGTATCCATTGAATCATTGCCACCAGTATAAAATAAGGCATCAATTTCCCACTTATCTAAAATATTAAATATTTTTTCATATACATCTTCATTACCTTCAATTTTAGGTAGTTTATAACGGCAAGAACCTAAAAATGCTGATGGAGTTCTTTTTAATAATTCATAATTTTCTTGATTATCTAAGTAGTCATCTAAGTCAATAATATCCTCATTTAAAAAGCCTTCAATTCCATGTACCATTCCATAAACATGTTCAATTCCAAGCTCCTTAGCTTTTTTATATACTCCAGCAATACTTGAATTAATTACTGCAGTAGGTCCTCCTGATTGACCAACAATTATATTTTTCATATTTATTCCTCACTTTCAAAAAATATTATAACACATCTAGAAAAAAAGAATTCTTTTTTGAATTCTTAGTTAACTCTATAAGCTGATATGTACTTTATATTGTTATGGCATATAATATAAATATAAATTTCCTCATCACTACGATAAGCACTTTATTTCTATTTTATCTTAACTAGAAAATGCTAAAATAATAGTTAAAAGTCTAGAGGAAAAATAAAAGTGATTTAAAGTACTTTTTCATTATTCTTTAAATCACTAATTATATTTTGATAAGTATCTAAATTAACTTTTTTATTATAAAATAATGCGTTTTGTAAAGATAAACCTTTTGTAAGCATTCTTTTAACTTTTGGTATAGATATAATAGTTTGGCCAAGTCTTATGCTAATATTATTAGTTTTAATTTTATCTAATGACTTAATAGTTAAATTTTCTTTTGGCATTAAAGATGCTACATTAGGTAGATATCCATCAATAAGTTCATCAGGTACAATAAATTCTTCTAAATCAATAATGCTCCATAATTCTTCAATACTATTTATCATTTCACCTAAGGCATTTAATAATTCAATTCTTTTTAATAGAGAATAAGGAATATTTAAAATATCTAAATCTTGTCCTAAAAAGTTATATAATCCAAGTTCAATAAGATAATCTATTTTAGTAATTAAGTCTTTTTCTAATAAAAAACAATAATTATCTGTTGTTTTAATGGATACTATTAAATTATAATCAATTAAGATATTTAAATTTTGTTCTAAAAGAGTAGGCGACTTTATTAAAATACATGGATTATTTTGAAATAACTGAGGATTGATACCTTTTTCATTTAATATAGATAATCCAAATTCAAATCTACTTAATAGATCAGAATCTGAATTAAATATTTCTAAATTATTTTGAAGAAAATTATCATCCAAAAATCTTAAATCATAGTATTTTTTAATTTTTTGAATTAAATCTAGATTTGTATATTTTAAGATTTGAATTAATTCTTGACTTGTAAAGATTCTAGGAAGCAAATTTAAAATAGATTCAATATCATCTAATGAATTATGATTAATAAAAGTTACCTCATTAAAGCTAATTTCAATTTTATATTTTTTAAGTAATTGCTGATAATTTAGTAGTCCACTATAATCTAATCTTTGGACATCTTTTTGTAATTTTTCATAATAAGCTTTATTGTGGAAATAAATATATTTAAGAACGTTTATCTTTAATTTTTCATTTTTAATAAGTCTTACTAAATCAGTGGCATTAGTTATTTCTTCTTCTTTTGATGCTTTAGTTAATCTATCAATTAATTTATAGTAATAATTAATAGTAAAATCCTTATTTTTTTCATATTCTTTCTCTTTTTTATTTTCATTATTAATAAAGTTTAATATTGTATTGTATGCTGCAAATTCATCTTTTGTAAAAAATATATCTGCTTTTATATTTAAATATTCTTCATTAATAGCTTTATAAGAAGTAATTAAAGTACAAATATCTACCATTAATTGACTTTCATTTCTGAAAAGATTAATAACTAAAAATATATCATCACCATTTTGTTGTATTTTTCTTAAAATTTTAAGATAAGATTCAATATTATGAGTTTCAAAATCTTCACTAATTAAATCATTTAAATCGTAAGTTTTATATAAATTTGATAGTAAAATTAAAGCTTTAACTTTATTAGGTTCATTAATAAAATTATAAATTTCTTGTTCTTCTTTTGAACCTGGTATTTTAAATATAAAAATAAATAGTAAATGAGTTATTAAATAATCTAAATTCATAAAGCATAATTTAAAATTATTAAATATTTCTTCAATTTCTTCTATAGATTTATTACTTTTACTTTTTAAAATATATAAACACTTAACAAATTCCCAGACATCGATATCTTTAAAGTGTTCAGCTTTAGTAAGTTTATTATTTTCTAAAAAGTTTTTACAGATTAAATATTTCTGACTATGTTGATATGTTGTATTTCTAATGTTATTAATTTCACTTAATATTTTTTCTTTAATATCATCTAAAGTAATCATATCTACATTTTCCTTTCTTTTGAAGTAACTATTCCTAGTTTGTTATATAATTCACTAAGATAAAAATCATTAAGTTCTAGAAATTCTGGATTGTCTAAATTATCTTTTAATAAATCATAAATAGCTATAAAATTATTTATTTTTGTTTTAATAAATTCTCTATATCCATAATCACTAGTAGTTTTTTTCATAAAAATAGTAACTAGACCATAAGTATCATTATTTAATCTTCTAAATATAATTCTAATTTTTTTACCTCTAACTTCACAAAAGCCATTTACCTTATAAACATTAATAAATCTTTTAAATCTTTTAAAAGTGTTATTTATAATAGAGTCTAAAAGGATAGTTACTTCTTCATAATATGATGATGGAATACGCTCAATATCTTTAAGAACTGAAATATTATCATTTATATTAGGTGCTAATATTATTTTATTTTTAATTTCACTATTTTCAGATAATTCTTCATTTGGTTCTAATAATCTTTTGATATAGTTCATTTTTTGTTTCTCAGTTTCTATTATAGTTTCAAGATCTATATCTTGTTCAAGATTTTCTTCAATTTTTAATTCTTCACATTCTTTAATTTCTTTTAATGACTCAGCACATAATCTTAGTAATATTTCATTATAATGATAATCAGATTCACTTGGTAATATAGAAGTTATAGTGTCAATAGAAGCAATATCAATTTTACGATAAAGTTTAATATATGGTAAAACAATAGTTTCAAATGATTCTGATTTTTCAAAATCTAAATCTTCTTCTGTAGAATAATTACTAGGGACTATCAAATCAGGTGCATTAACTAAACTATTTTTAAGTTCAATAAGTTTTTCTTTTAAATCTTTAGCATTTGCACAGTTATTATTAATTGCCTCTAAAATATTATCAATATCAATATTAAAATCAGTAATTTCTTCAAACATAACAAAACATCCCCTTTTGGTAAGGGCTATAATATCATAAATAATTTGGAATATCAAATTTTATTAGGAAAACTTTATATGTCAAACACATTTGATAGACTATTTTAAGTAAATATTTTAGTATTTTAAGTGAAGGGAAGAGTTTATATGAATTTATATAAAAAAATAATTGAAATAAGAAAAAATAATAATTTAACTCAAGAAGAATTTGCTGAAAAGTTAAAAGTTTCTAGACAAACAGTATCAAATTGGGAAAATAATAAATGTTATCCCGATATTGAAACTTTAATCTTAATAAGCGAGAATTTTAATATCTCATTAGATAACTTGCTTAAAGAAGATAAAAAAATGATTAAGGATATAGATCGAAAAATAAAATGGAATCGAAAATTAATATATGGAATTTGTTTTTTATTTATAATTATTCTAATATCATTTAGCGTTATTTATTTAAAAAATAATGTTATTATGAAGGTAGAAGCAAATAATATAAAATTAGAAAAAAGTATAAAAAATCTTATAAATGTTCCTAAAGACTATAGGTTAATTTCATTATCTACTGATAAAATCAATATTAAGGAACTAGTAATAGGAGAAAAAATAGATATATATGTAAAATATAACAATAAAATTATTCTTAATAAACCATTTATTACTAATGCAACTATTATTAAATATGTTGACCATTATGGTAAAATTGCCGAAGAATTAGAAGATGTAAGTGAAGTATTAATTGCCATCTCAGATGATGCTTTTAATGCTCTAACTAAAGTTAAGGTTTTAGATTTAGAAATAATTATAAAAAATAATCCTAGTGATGAAGAACTTAAAGTTAATAGTGATGTCCTAGATTATATCGTAAGTATTTAAAAAAAGATAATTAATTAATTGACTTTTAAAATAAATAATTTTATAATTTAAAGCGTAATACAAATGAGGAAGACGGTATATTATTAAGTATTTAGAGAGTCTTACATAATTGGTGAAAGTAAGTATATAAGGTAATATATAGATCACTTCTAATGTGATTATAGGATAAGTATAATCCGCGTATCTGCGTTAAAGATTTAAGAGTATGATAAGTTCATAAACTAAGGTGGTACCGTGCAAATATGCATCCTTAGATTTATGAGCTTTTTATTTTAAGGAGGATTTTATGGAATTTAAAGAATTAGACAAAAGAAATGTATTTGAAGTAGAACAAGATATTTTAGCTTCTTGGAAGAAAATGAATATTTTAGAAAAAACTACAAAAGGAGATAAAAACTATGTGTTTTATGATGGTCCAGCAACAGCTAATGGTAATCCTGGGCTTCATCATATGGTTGCAAAGTTTTTAAAAGATTCATTTACTAAATATAAAGTAATGAATGGTTATAAAGTAATAAGAAAAGTAGGTTGGGATACTCATGGACTTCCAGTAGAGGTTCAAGTTGAAAAAGAACTAGGTTTTACTGGTAAAGGTGATATTGAAAAATATGGTATTAAAGAGTTTAACCAAAAATGTCGTGAATCTGTTTGGAAAAATGTAGATGCTTTTAATAAACTAACTAACGAAATGGGACAATTTATTAATTTGGATAGTCCGTATATTACTTATGATAACGATTATATTGAAACAGAATGGTATATCTTAAAGAAATTTTTTGATGAAGGACTATTCTATGAAGGAGTAAAAATTATGCCTTGGTGTCCAAGATGTGGTACTGGACTTGCATCTCATGAAGTGGCTCAAGGATATAAAGAAATAGATGCTAATACAGTTATAGTTCCATTTAAAAAGGCTGATGAAGATGCATATTTCTTAGTTT
>CAJOQL010000077.1 GCA_905236935.1 uncultured Bacilli bacterium | reverse complement strand
GTTAGATATTAATGATAAGAGAAATCAATTAAGTGATGAATTGTTAATAATTTTTGAATTGATTAAAAGGTACGAGAATGCTAAAGGTATTAATCCTGTTACACAAGTAAAGAATTATGATACCGTAAATGACAAGAATTTAAATGAAGATGAGATTTTAACATTTTTCTATGAAGATGTTTATAACATACTACAGGAATTAATAACTTTTTTAAATCTTGTTGAAATGTAGGTTTTTAAAATGATATATTGTTTAAATAAAGAGTTTTATAAAAATAATGAAAATGATAAAATTTGGTGGGGAGAAAATAAGGAGATAATACTATGGAAATGATAAGTCCAAATCAGTATAGAGAAATGTATAAAGACAAAAGTCTTGAAGAATTATTATTGATAAAAGAAAAGTTAGAGAGTGATATAGAAAGGTTATCAAAAGAAGATAATAATAATCCTATTTTTCCATCAGAAACAAGAGTGGCTATGAATACACAATATTTGGATGAAATAAAAAAATTAATTGTTGAAAAAGAAAATAAAATTAACAATACTCCAAGCAGGGAACAATTTAAGTTATCTCAATTAAAGTATACTAAGCATCATTGGATGTCTAGAGAAATTGCAAATGGCTGCCCAATTACTACTTCAATTGAAATAAAACCTGAAATGTTAGGAAATAAATGGAAAGTTAATATTATACATAAGTATATGTTGGAAGATAACTATGAAGAAAAAGCTATAAATAAGGAATATGATTTACCAAGTCAAGAAACAGTATTGGAAATATTAGAAAACAATGATTTAAGAGATTTAAAGAATAATTATTTCAGTGATGATAAGATTCATAGATATTCACATTGGGAATTAGAATATAATTATTATTTTAAAATTACTGGAACATTTGACCAAGAACCTGAAGAGGTAAAAAAAGTAGTAAGTATATTAAATTGTGAAAATATAATTAACGAAGCATTGAAGAAAGTTGATGAAATAATTAAACCAATGCAAGATAAACAAAAATCATTATATTCAATAGCAGAAAGCATTTATAAGGAAATTGAAAAATTACCAGTTGATTCTGAATTTAAGATAGGACAATTTTTTAAAGATTACAATATTGAAGAAAATGATAAATTTGGCTTATGTGAACAAGTAATTTCATATTGTATGGTAAATAATGTTAAGGTTGTTGAAAAAATGCCAGATGCCGATTTAGGTTTGCCATGGAATATTCCAAGAATTAGAAAATAAGTATTATATTTTAAAAAAGAGTGTTTTTGAAATTTAGATACGATTTTAGATACGATTTGTTGTGAAAGCCGAGGGAAACAGAGGGAAACCAAGGGAGAAATAAAACCATTTTTACCCGATTTTAAGGGCTTTTAAGAAACAGTAAAGACACAATGATTAGCCCATGTGGCAGCGGATTGAAGTATAAAAACTGTCATGGTAAATAGTCTCATAAAGCCCCATAAATAAAGGGGTTTCGAGGCTTTTTCTTTTTCGAAAAAGTTGTAATTTTTTTCAAAAAAGTGCCTCTACATACGTTTTACATACGTTTTTATTTTTAAAAAATGCATCCTATAGAGCAAATGAACTTAATTTTGAATATAATTGATATTTTTAAATCAGGCAGCAGAGATTAAAATAATAATTTTGTTCTAAAGTTAATTGAAAAAGAGCAATGAAAAATAGGCTCTTATTTTTATGCCAATTAAAATATTTTTTATCGTTCAATAGCATATTATATTTTATTTTTTCGATTTTTACTTATAAATCACAACATATTGCATTTATTTCTTAAATTGTTTTAAATTATGGTATAATATAGTAGAATAGTAATTATAGCAAAAATAGGAGGTTGTTTGTTTATATGAATGAAGCAAAAGAAATTAATCATGAATATGATTATTCAAATATTGTTCCTGAAATGCAGTTTATTGCATTACTGATACAGCAATGTGAAACTTTTTATAATGAATTAATAAAATTATGTAATGAAGATGAAGTAAAAAACGAAAAACTAAAATACGAATATAAGGATTATGAATATAAAAAGAACTATAGCACTAAACTAGAGATTGCTATAAGACCAAAGAATAATAATAGTCCATTTCTTTATTATAATTCATATGCTACATTTTTAGATAATGTAAATAATGGCACATTAAAAGAAGTTGAAAGTTTAACAATATCCTTAGATTTATCTTTTAACAGAGGAAAAGAATTTAATACATTAGAACATAAAAATACATTTAACATTTCATTTAAACCATATGATATTCATTTTACACGTAATTCTAATTATGATGATCAAAGTATGGATAAAGTTGAATATGTAATAAATGAAATGTTAAAAAGGTTTAAAGTTCAAAATACAATATTTTGTACAAAAATAAATTGAAAGGGTATATTAAAATGTATAATGAAACAATAAAAGCGGAAAACAAGATTATTAGTAATGATGATTTAACAGAAATTTTTCAATTAATGGGAGAAACACTAAAAAAGTATCAAAATATATCCAAAAATGAAGAGCAAAAGAATCGTATGTATGAATATAGATATCAAAACTACACTTTTAAAGATGAAGGAAGTAGAATGAAAGTAGTTGTGGATTTTTATGATAATACAAATATTACTTTTGATAACTATGAAAATTTTATGAGTATTTTTTATAGTAGATTAGATGAGATAAAACATTTAGATGTTCATTATAGATTATTTTATTCTGTAATAACTCCAGAACCTAATTACAATTCTAAAATGTATTCTCAAACAATAGATATGCGAATTAGTGAAGAAAAACTTGATATATCATTAGATTTAACAAGTGAAGATCCAAAGTTAAATGAAGTTTATGACTTAATTAAAAGAAAAGTTTTAGCTGCACCTGAAAAATATGATGATGTAATTAAAAAGAAAGATAAAATATCAAATGTTGTTGCCTTTGGAAATGGATTAGTTCCAAGTATTGTAATAACAACTGCATTATTATTTATTCCATCATTTAATACAATATTTTTTAAAGGCTATGTAGTATATCCAATAGTTGTTTTATTCTTTGGCTATTTAATTGGAATTTTTATTTCCTCTTCAATATTGGAAAAGTATTATAAAACAATTGTGCCTAGTAAAAAATATGCAGGATATGATAGCAATTATAATAGTGTCTATAAAGATGACATTGATTCGTATGTAGGAACTAGTGAAATAATAATTGGTAAAAAAGTAAATAATTTAGAAAACCGTAAAGCTATTAAAACTGAATATGAGAAAAATCAAAAGAAATTAGCAAGTGAAATATTAATATTATTAATAATTAGTGCGGTAGTAATTGCAATAGGATTACTTAATAATAGTAACTATTAAGATAGAAAATAGGTGTTATATGAAAAAAGATATATTAGAAATGTTAAATGATTCACACAAGAATATGATAGTTGGTGGAGATGTAGGAGTAGGTAAAACTACCAGTGTTTTATTCCCAGTTGTAGAAAATGCTATTAATAGTAATGAAAGCCTGTTTATTTTAGATTCAAGAGAAGAGTATCTAAATAAATATTATGAAATATTAAAAAATAATAATTATAATATTATAATATTGAATTTAAGAGATTTAGATAAAAGTGAGGGATGGAATCCTTTAGAATATCCATATAATTTATATAAAAATGGTAATAGTGATAGAGCGCAAGAATATGTAGAAAAAATAGGAAAAACAATTTTTTATGAAAATACCACTTCTGATCCATTTTGGTATTTAACATCGGCTGATTTGTTTACTGGCATTACATTAGGTTTATTTGAAGATGGCAAGGCAGATGAAATAAATTTTAATAGTATCGGAAATATGTTAAATGGTTTTAATAATAGATATGCAACATCTGACTATACAACTGAATATTTTAAATTAAAAGATACCTCATCAAGTCCATATGTTTTTGCTTCAACTACTGTATTAGCTCCTAACGAAACAAAAGGTAGCATTTTATCATTAACAAATCAAAAAATAAGATTATATTTAACTAGAGAAAAATTATCTCAATTCATGAACAAGACGACATTTGATTTTAGTGATTTAATACATAAAACAACTGCAATTTTTATGATAGGTAGAGATGAAAACAAAGCAACAAATACACTATGCTCTATATTTATTGAACAATTATATTCAATACTAGTAGATTTTAAAAATACTAATAAATTTAACTTAGTGTTAGATAATTTTGATATTATAGAAAAATGTAATGATTTAGTGGAAATATTAGGCTCATGTACATCAAGAAATATTAAAACATATATAGCAATTCGTTCTATAAAAGAACTAGAGAATATATACGGAAGTTATATGCTAAAATTATGTGATATATGCTTAATTGAAAACGAAGAAATACAAATATCTACAAACAATAGCGTTAAAAGAATAAAGAAAGATATAGAACATGTCGGAATACCTAATACTATTATTGAATATCCAAAATTAATTGAAAATGAAATTAAGGTTTTTAATATTGAAGGATTTGTAACAAAACAAAAAAGAGAAAAACTTTTTGCAAGTATTGATGAGAACACTTTAAACTACAATCAAAATTTCGTGAATAATCTAGATCCTAAAAATGATGATATAAATGCAATAATTAAAAGAATAGATGATAAAATTGCTGAGTTAGAGCAGGAAGAAAATCGCAATAATTTAAACAATGACAGTATAATTTCAGAACTACAACAATTTAAAATTGATGAATAAAGGTTTGCAATGGAAGATGAAGTAATAAATCAAATTAAAATTAAAAATTTAGATAGACTATATGAATATAGGCAACATTTATATCAAAAACCTATATTAAAAGATTTATTTATAGAAGTAACATCAAGATGTAATGCGAGATGTGAACATTGTGGAAGTAGTTGTGGAGATAAAATAGTTAAAGATGAAATATCTGCTGAAGATTTAAAAAAAGCGCTTTTTGATATCTCAATCCATTATGAACCTAAAGAAATTCTTTTAAATATTACAGGCGGAGAACCTTTAATGCGAAATGATTTGTTTGAAATAATGGAGTATGCAAATAATCTTGGTTTTAGATGGGGAATGACATCAAATGGTATGCTTATAAATGATGATATTTTAGAAAAAATGAATAAAACTAAGATGGAAACTATATCTATAAGTTTGGATGGCTTAAAGGAAACTCATGAAAGCTTTAGAAAAGTTCCTAATTCGTTTGATAGAATAATAGAGAACATTAAAAAGTTACAAAAAGTTCCTTCAATAAAAATAGTTCAAGTAACAACAGTTGCAAATAAGAAGAATTTAAAAGAACTAGAAGATATATACAACTTAATGAAAGAATTAAATATTGTATCTTGGAGAGTTCTTAATGTTGATCCAATAGGTCGTGCAAAAGATAATAAAGAAATATTACTTGATAAAGAAGAATATAAATGGTTATTTAACTTTATCAAGGAAAAAAGAGAAGAAAACATAATGAATGTTGAATATGGTTGTAGTCACTATTTAGATATTCCATTAGAAAAAGAATTAAGAGATACATATTTTTATTGTGTAACTGGTTTATATGTTGCTAGTATATTAAGTAATGGGGACATATTTGTATGCCCTAACGTTGAAAGAAGACCAGAATTTGTACAAGGAAATATAAAGACTGATAGCTTTTCAGATGTTTGGAAAAATGAATTTAAATTTTTTAGAAGTGATAATAGATTAAAATGTAAAAAGTGCGATAAATGTTCTAAATGGAAGTATTGTTTAGGAGATTCGTTTCATACATTTAATTTTGACGATCAAATTCCAAATTTTTGTATTAAAGAAATCTATGAAGAAAAATAAAGGAGTTAATTATTATGAGTTTAATGGATAAAATATATGATATTATGCCAGAAAGAAATAGACCTCAATTTGTATATGGCGTTCCAGATGAAATGTTAAAAAAATGGGAAAAAGAAGATAAAAATGATGTAGAAGTATTTTCGGCTTATGAAGGTGGATATTTTGGACCATCTTATTATTACTTTATAAATAAAATTGATGAAAAATATCAATTTAGATTTGCTTATTCTGAAGATAGTAAGCCAATTGAAAATGATATCAATAATCCTAGAATAAAACATGTTGATCATAATAAAGAGTATTATGATACTTTTATAAAAGAATTATTAGATGCTGTTAAAAATTGGAATAATGTATATGATAATGATAACGTTATGGATGGAACAGAGTGGCATATTAATTTTACTAATTTAAATAAATCATTTGTTGGTTCAAATGATTTTCCTGATAATTATGAAGCAGCTAAATTAATAATAGATAAATATTTTAATAGTCAAATGCTTATTAATGATTCATCTAATGATAAATACGATATTAATCCTGAGGATAATGTTCCTTATGAAGTTTATGGAATACCAGATGCTATAAAAAATAGAATGAAATATAATATTAATCCTGAAGATAATGTACCACAAAAAGTGTACGGAGTACCTAATTCATCTGATAAAATTGATTATTATACATATAAAATCTCAATCAAGAATGATGTTTCAAATTATATATTAGCATTAAATCACTACTTAAATCCTAGTGCATATGACTTAATATTTCAAAATTTAAATGAATTGAGTGATAAAACTGTTGCTGATCTATCTGTTAGAATTAGTGAATTTGAATATAATACTTTTAAAAATAGACTTTATAATATAGTTGAAAGTTGGAATAGTTCGTATACTGGTAGCAGTAATATAAATTGGAGCTTAAAAATTGATGATGAAAATGAGAATATAGTTTTCTATGGTAACGGTGATTATCCAAAAAATTGGAATGATTTAATTGATTTATTATCTGAATATGAAATAATGTTTAAAACTAAACTTGATAAAAATAAAAAATTAAGTAATGATGAATTAGCAGAAAAATATTTAAAAGAAATTGAAGAGGAAGTTGATCAAGAACTAATTAAATTGGGACTACTTAATATATATGAAGGCAAAAAAATTCCAGTTTTTGGAAGCTGTCATGTTCGTTGGGGTATTGAAAAGAAAATTTTAAAAGAAAGATTTGGAATAGATTGGAAGACTCCAGCTGAAAAAAATCCAAATATTGAATATGATTAAGTAGGTATTGAGATGTTTTTTAAAAAAAATAATATAGATAATAATATTACTGAAAATAATAATACAGTTTCTAACGATGAATTAGTAAAAGCTAGTTTATATGGGTTCTTTATCGGCGATGCTCTTGGAGTTCCAGTAGAATTTATGAGTAGAGAGTCTTTAAAAACTAGAAAAATAACTGATATGGAAGAATATGGAACTCATAATCAACCAAAAGGAACATGGTCAGATGATAGTTCAATGTTATTAGCTACAATTGACGGATTAATAAATAGTAAACAAACTATTGATTATCAATTAATTATGAACAATTTCTTAGCATGGAAGCAGAGAGGAGAATATACTCCTTTCAATTATGTTTTTGATATGGGGATATCGACTAATTCAGCTCTAGCAACATATCAACAAAATAAAAATAATAATCATCCTGAAAAAATAATGTGTGGTACGGGTGATATAAGATCAAACGGTAATGGTTCTCTAATGAGAATATTGCCTATATCTTTATACCTATATTATTTAAAAATTAACTATAAAGACGATAAATTTATGGAGATAATTAAAACTGTATCTTCAATGACTCATTCGCACATTTATAGTATAGTTGGATGTTTTATATATTCTGTTTATATTTGTGAGTTGTTAAATGAAAAAGATAAGTGGAAAGCATACAAGAATACTCAAACTATTTTACAAGAAATATGTCAAATGCATTCTGAATTAAATATTATTAGAGAAATATATGGAAAGATAATATGTGAAGATATTTCTAAATTAAAAGAAAAAGATGTTAAATCTAGTGGATATGTTGTTGATAGTTTAGAGGCATCATTATGGTGTGTATTAACAACTAATACTTATGAAGAAGCAGTTTTAAAGGCAGTAAATTTGGGTGAAGATTCTGATACAATAGGAGCTTTAACAGGAGGAATAGCTGGAATTATTTATGGATATAATTCAATTCCTCAAAAATGGATAAATGTCTTACAAAGGAAAGATTATCTTGAACAAATGATTAATTCTTTTGTTCATTATTTAAATATGTTAGGTTCTTTAACTAACATGGAAGGAAGTAATAAAATGAATAAGAATTTAGATGCTAAAATATTACAAGATACAATAGATGATTTGAAAAATAATCCTAATGCATGTACTACAATCGGAGGAATGACATCAACAGATGGAACATTTACAATACCTGAATCAAATCCAAGTGATCAGTTAATTAAATTTATTTCATATTTTTATGATAATAATTTATTAAATCAAAATTATTTAGAAGACCATAAATTAATTGAAAATAAGAAAGATGAAGATTTATCATTAGATGAAGTGCTTACTCGATTATCATTTATTATAAGAGGAGATAGATTTAGTAGTGGTTTATTAAAAACAAAAGTTGATGATGGTACTATGCTAAGGCTTATTGAAAGATTATATAGTTTTACAAATTCAATGCAAAACATTAATCAAAATCAGGCAACAAACGATACAGCTAGAATGATGAACTATAGACTACACGCAGAACAATTATCAGTTCCTGTATTAAATGATTTTCAAGTCCAAAATGATAACAATCCACAGACAGTATTATTAGCAGCTGGACATGGCTATATTGAACAATTAACGTCTGATGGTCACATTGATGATGGACAGTTTGAACAAAGAATAGAATTAGTGATAAAAAATACAAAAGATTTTATGAATAATAATAATTGTGAAAATGTAGATAATAGTTTTATCTATTATAAGGATTATAATAATGGAATATTTAATTTTAAATTATTTGTTCAAGATATAATCATTCCTGTTCAAAATGAAAAGAAAGTAATTAGAAATTTCTTAGCATTTTTTGTAGAACCACGAATGCACGATTTTTATCAATTAAGTTTAGGCGCTGGACCTTTCACAATGCCTACTGAACAATTAAAGATAGGGACTATTACATTGGAAAATGACCAAGTAACAATGTCTTTAAATAATTTAATGATGATATTACTAGATAATCTAAAATATAAAAATTAATGAGGTGACGGTATGCCAGAAAAAGATTTTATTGCTACAAAAGATGTTAATGAAGTTGCCAAAATTCATAGTAATCCACAATATATTAATTGGAAATTTGAATACGTAGATGGCGAGTATAGATTTTATTCACCAAAATATAAACAGAAAGAAGAACAGGATGTATATATGACATTGGAAGAATTAAAACCTTTACTATCAGAATCTGGTTATATGTGTTTAGGTCATGGAACAGGTAGAAAAGGTAATTCTGATGAAGTTGTTGATTCTATATTTAGTGAAGGTTTAAGAACTAAGGATAATTCATTGTACTTTACCACTATTGGATTAAGTACACCAACACCAGAATTAATTGAACAGTATAAAGAATTAGGATTGCCAGAGCCAAGACTTGAAGATTTAAAAAATCAACTTAATAATTGGCAACATCAAGAATCAAAAAAGGTGATTATTGCACGAATCCCAACTAAATATATAAATCAAATGGGAGATCAATCTGATAGAGATGGAGAAATGTATGGAGCATTTTACACTCAGCAAATACATG
>CAJOQL010000076.1 GCA_905236935.1 uncultured Bacilli bacterium | reverse complement strand
TATGCATAAAATATTATTTTGTTTACATTTTATTTTGCATTTTTGAATTTCTTATTCTCTTTTTCTAATTCATTATAAGATAGCAATTAAATATAACTTTCTCTACTTTGAAGTTATCTACTAAGTTAACGGCTTCTCCCATGTGATCGTAGTCTCCATGGGTAAGAACTAAATAATCTATATGACTATATCCAATACTTTTAATGTATTTAATTGTATTTTTGCTAAAATTTTTACCATTAATTCCACCAGTATCAATTAAAATATTTTTATTATTAAAAGAAATAAATGCACTATCACCTTGATTTACATTAAAATAAATAACTGATGAAGGCATTAAATATATTTTAAATTTCGTAACTAATATAACTAAAATTCCCAACATAATAAATCTTTTATTATTACTTTTAATAAAAATAATTATTAATACATAATAAATAATATAAAAACATATATTAATTTTTGGAATAACAACAAAAATAGATATTAAGCTTAAAAGATAATTAATTTTTTCTAATATAAAAATCATAATCGTTAAAATACATTCTAGGAAAGGAAAAATAAAAACAATTAAACTTAATGGATAAATAATAATACTTATTAGTGGAACAACAATTAAATTATTAAGAAAAGAAAGTAGATTTATTTCATAGTTTAACCTTAATGTTATTGGTAAACTAAACAAAAATGCTATAAAACTTGTAATTAATAAATTAAAAAAATAGTTTTTTCGATAATACTTTGTACTTAATATTAATCCATAAGTAGTAATAGATGAGTATAAAAAACCATAATCATATATAATATATGGATTATAATTAACTAATATTATACAAGTTATTATTAAAATATTTTTGGTATTAATATTTAAATTATATTTTTTATTTAAAATTATAATAATTAAAAAGATGTAGCATCTTAATATACTTGATGAATTATTAATTATATTTAAATATAAACTTAAAAAAATAATGACAATTAAATTCTGATATTTACACTTTTTGAATAAAAAATATAGGAAAGAAGAGAATAAACTAATGTGCATACCGCTAATGGCAAATAAGTGACTTACTCCATTATTTTGGTATAAATCATAAATTTCCAAATCTTTTTTATCACCTATAATAAATGCCTTTATATACGCTTTATTTTTTAAACTTTCTGTTTTTTTAATTATTAAATTTTTAATTTTAAATACAATGTTTTTATTTTTAGATAATAAATCAATTTTATTAATATTAATTTGATAAAAAATATGATGATTATTTAAATATTTTTTATAATTAAATGTATTAGGAATTGTATTATTACTAGGTTCGCTAAAAACGCCATAAACTTTAATTAAGTCTCCTAACTCTAAATCTAATTCATTTAATGATTTATAATAACCAATTATTTCTTCTTTATTTTTTATATAGATTTTATATGTTTCACCATCACGATCTATGTATCTTATTGTACCTATAAAATAATTTGTGGGAATTATTTTAGATTTATTAGGAATATAATTAATTCTAAAGAATGATACTAATAAAGTTATAATCAAAATAACATAAATATAATTAGATTTTAATATTATCTTTAATTTTATCAAATAAAGCATCTCCCAAACCAGACACATTTTTTATTTCTTCTATCGATTTAAAACTACCATTTTTTTCACGATAACTAATTATAGCTTCAGCTTTACTTGTTCCAATTCCTGAAAGACTTATAAGCTCATTAACATTTGCAGTATTAATATTAATTTTAACATCTTTATTCTTCTCATCTAAATCATCTACACTATCTATGCAGTTATTAATATCTATTGTTTCACAATGGCAATCATTAGTTGGTAAATAATTTGTTATCATTTCACTTTCATTACTTACTAGATTATTATCTTTTTCACTACTAATTTCATTTACAACCTTTTTAGTTGTAGTCAATTCATTTTTACTAAAAATATAAATAACCATTTCATTTTGTAATTTTTTACTTAAATTGATATTTGATGTTACAGCATTTTTAGTAAGTCCGCCAGCTTTTTCGATAGCATCAATTATTTTTTCACCATTGTTAAATTCATAAACACCAGGTTTTTTTACTGCTCCTTTAATATCAACATATTGCTTATCTTCAGTAACTATAACTTTTGATGTAGTATTATAAGTAATATTATCATCATTAATATCTACTATATTGTTTTGATTATAATGCTTGAAAAAAATCATTATAAAAATTGTTAATAGAATAATAGTAATTCCGATTATTAAAATGTATTTTTTATATCTGTTTATCAATTGCATAATTTTCACCTCCTACTATTTATATTACCGGTAAAAGTTTTATTTCCTTTTTTTAAAATGTATTTTGTTGAAAACTATGCTTAATTTGTTGAAAAACTATAGAAATTTGAGAATTTTAAAAATTAAATATAATAAAAGTAAATTTTTTAAAATTAATAATAGTTAAAATTAATTATTATTATTAATCTTTATTCATTCATATAATTAATAATAATTTGTAATTTAATGCAAAAAATATTTCTCATAAATAATGAGAAATATTAATTTTAGTTTAAAAATGTTTAGAGTAATCAGAATTATAATTTGGATCTATTAAAGGTATTTCAATAAAAATTTCCTCTCCTGGCATTTCTGGTGTTATATCATTATTTAGTGCTTCATCTCCATTTATAATTGATTCATCTATAAAAAATTCTTGTTCACTAGGAACTACTGGCTCACCACTATTGATATTGTCATCCTCAATTATCCATGTTGAATTATCACCTTGATTTACTGGTTCGTTATTTAATGTATTATTATCATTAAAATATGATGCCCAAGAATCATCACCGTCTTCAATACTAGTAATATTTTCTTGGTCTACTCCTTCATTCCAAACTAACCAAGAAGGATTTTGAATAATTGGAGTACTTGGTTCTTCTCCATAATAATCACCTTGATAATAATTATTATTGTTAGCATAATTAGGTGTTTTAGAACTTTGATAATAACTACTATTATCAAACTTATTAGTTCTATAATTAGTTTCTAACTCTTTAAAAGATATTTTACCCGCTAGATAATCAAGTATATTTGATTGATAAGCTTCTAGCATAAAATCTTGACTACTTGAAACTTTTGAATACAATCTTTTAATATTACTAAAAACATTTTCTAAGTAATTGCATTCTTTTAAAGCTGCAGTAATTCTTTCACTACTAATTCCAGAACCTTCTTTGCTTGGAATAATATTGATAATTTCAGCTGAGCTATTAAGTAATGCACCAATTTCTTCAGCGTAAGATGTAATTTGGCCATTTAAAAATGAATTTAATTTTGTGATATAATCAGTTACATAATATCCATCAACATTAGCTATTCTAACCTTTATATTTGGGTAATCTTTTAGTATTCTTCCAGCATTTAAGAATGCTGTTTCACCACTATTGTTATAGCCTAATATACCAACACTAGTTATATTAATACTATGATTTAAGCTAAAATTCAAAACACTTTCTAACTGATTACCATTATTAGTATTTTCAAAATCAGTACTTGAATTTGCACTTCCTACAATAATACTATTTGGAATATTTCCATTTTTTACTCCATCAATAATAAATGGATAGCAATAATAGCCAGATGTTCCGCTTGGATTTATTTGTACAATAGAATCAATTTTTTCAATCTTTTCTGGAATAATTACAAATTTAGCATAATTATGAGCAATAATAACTGTTTGATTATTACGACTGAAATTAGCTTCTTCTATTATATAACCATTACTAGTAAAATATGCCATATAATCTATTAAAGTTTTATACTTACTTAATTTTTCTTCACTATATTCATTATTATTGAAAAGCATTAGTTTAACTTTTTCCCTATCAACACCTTGAGATTCAGCATAAGTGCAAAGTGTTTCATCAAAATCTTGCTTAGTATAAACTTTTGCATTCATAGTACTATAATCGATAATAACAGGATTTTCAGTAGTTGTAGGTTTATTATATGCTTCATAAATTGCAGTTGAAGCCCTACCATGATCAAAGCTTCTATAGACTTCAGTACCTAAACCTACTGCACTAATAGCTAATAAAATACTTGCAATTATACTAATCTTACCAGTTACAGATTTTTTACGATTAACTTTTCTTTTGTTGTTTTTCTTAATTCTTTGAACATCTTTTTTTCTTTCACTGTCAACATATTCAATTAAATGTTCTTTAAACTTAAGATATTTCTTATTAATATCTAAAAATGAATCAATATCTTTAATAACTACTTCGTTACCATCAATAATTACAGTTAAATCATTACCATCTAAAGACATTTTACTTATTTTTCCAGTTTCTAGTTTTTCCATAATAAAATCTAAATTTTTATTTGAAACTGAAGAATTTTCATTATTTATAAAACCTAAAACTTTATCCCCTTCACTTTTTAAAATTATTTTAGCCATATAATATCACCCACTATTAAAAATATATCATATTTTTAATAGTAATTAAAGAGTTAAATATTATATTTTTTCAAAGAAAAAGTGCGAACTATGTCACACTTATTTAACAAACACAATCTACATAACAATCATTTAAGCATCTAACAATACAGCAACAATTTAAATTCATTGTAAAGAAGCTATTAGTTGGAAGCCATGGTTGACTATTACATGATGTATCAGAATTTGCAGTTAAAACTCTAAAAGTACAACAGTTTCCTTCAAGTTTTTCAACTCTAAATACATTTGAACATTCTGGACAAGTGCTATCTAAAGATGAATTTGAACATGTATTAGTTCCATCTTTACTGATTGGCATTGAAAGTGGTACACCATTTCCACAGCACATATAAAGCATTACAGGCCTTGTATTGCATATTAGACAATTGCTCCCACCACCAAGCATTGGTCTATCGCAAGAATCTAATGTATTATCTGGACAAGCATTTTGTTGTAAAATTAAAATCACATTTAATAGTTCACTTATGCAATTTCCATCAGAATTATTATTACACATATTTTTTCACCCTTTCATTACTCAATATATTTTATGTTAAATAATTATTTTAGTGATTTTATTTTTTTAATTATTATTGTATAATATATAAAGGTGATTGTTATGTGGTTGCAATATTTAATTATATTTTTAATATTAATTTTAATGTCTTTAGTAGTAGTAAAACTAAATAAAAAAAATTTTACCTTTGAAATAAACAAATTAGTGCAATACTTAGGTGGCAAAGATAATATTTTAGATTCAGAGGTAAATATGTCTAGGTTAATAGTTACTTTAAAAGATGTAACATTAGCTGATAAAGAAGCAATTCAAAAATTAGGAGCTAAAGGTATTGTAGAAATTGATAATCAATTAAAAATTATCTTCGGCCAAAATGCTAAAACATTAAAAAAATATATAAATGAAATGAAATAGTTAATATCCACTAGTCTAGCTAGTGGTTTTTATTATAAAAAAACAAGTGAATAATATCATTTATAATTGCTATAATATTTCATGAACGAATTTAAATTTAGTTTTCATAAAAAATAAAAGAAAAAAAGGATGATTTTATTTAATCATCCTTTAATTATTTTTACGTTTCTACACTAATAGTTACACTGAACAATTTATCTTGATCGATGTTTTGGTTAGTGCCAGTTCCAAATAAATCAAAATCAAAGCGATATTCTTGGGTAGTATTAGGTGCAATTAAAACCTTTTCTGCCAAAATTCCATCTGTTTTAGGAACAGGCATATAGTCAGAATTAAATCCACCATTATTTGAAGTTACTTTATATTTTAGATTATCAGTCTGAAAAGTATTTTTAACATCTTTCCATAGAATATTATACTCAAGAGTATATACTGATAAATTTTCAATTTTAAAAGTTTTATAAGGTTTTACAACAGAGTCAGGATTTACGTGAGGCTGATCATTAGGTATTAAATTATTTGTATTAACTGTTTCTCCATCTGTATATTGAATAATTAGCATACTAGTTTCAGAAATTGATTGTGGATTACCAACTGAAGTTGATGAACCAGTACCTAAACCATCATAAGGTGCTTTAATACAATTTGTATCACAAATACCATCATTATTATTATCACACATCATATCGCAAATTCCATCACCATTTAAATCAATATTAGAATCTGGAAGTCCATCATTATCATAATCTAAAGCTTGATCAGCAATTCCATCACCATCTAAATCTAAATTAGTATCAGGCCAACCATCACCATTTGTGTCACAATTAATTTTACAATAATTATTTTGACTATTATTAATAGTATCAAATTTAACAATATTTTCATCTGCTTTTCCATCTTTATTTTTATCAATATTAAAGTCTGGAGTGCCATCACCATCTAAATCACAATTTGTCTTACAATTTTTATCAATAGTATCTACTTTACTCATGTCTACTATATATTTGTCTGGAGTACCATCTCCATTTGTATCAATATTTACATCTGGCGTTCCATCACCATTAATATCACAATTAACCTTGCATGACTTATCTGCTGCATTTATTACTGAAAAATCTACTATATTTTCATCTGCTTTGCCATCTTTATTTGTATCAATATTTACATCTGGTTTGCCATCACCATCTAAATCACAATTAACTTTACATGACTTATCAATTGGATCTACCTTACTCATATCTACAATGTATTTATCTGGTTTACCATCACTATTTGTATCAACATTTACATCTGGCGTTCCATTTCCATCTAAATCACAATTAATAACACAGTTGCGATCTATTTTATTATCTGAACCAAAAACTACTATATTATCATCTGGTTTACCATCTTTGTTATTATCAATGTTTATATCTGGTTTACCATTTCCATCAATATCACAACCCACTTTGCAATTTTTATCAATAGTATCAACTTTACTCATATCAACAATGTATTTATCAGCTTTGCCATCACCATTTGTATCAATATTCACGTCTGGCTTTCCATCACCATTAATATCACAATTAACCTTGCATGATTTATCTGCTGCATTTATAACTGATAAATTAACTAAATTATCATCTGGTTTACCATCACCATTTGTATCAATATTCACGTCTGGCATTCCATCACCATCTAAATCACAATTAACTTTACATGACTTATCAATTGGATCTACTTTACTCATATCAACAATGTATTTATCAGCTTTGCCATCACCATTTGTATCAATATTGACATCTGGCTTGCCATCGCCATCAATATCACAATTAATTGTACAGACTCTATCTATTGGTTTTATTGTATTAAAATTAACAATATTATCGTCAGCAATTCCGTCATTATCAGTATCAATATTCACATCTGCTTTGCCATCTTTATCTAAATCACAATTAATTTCACAAGCTTTGTCTATCGTACTAACTTTACTCATATCAACAATGTATTTATCAGCTTTGCCATCACCATTTGTATCAATATTTACATCTGGCTTTCCATCACCATTAATATCACAATTAACCTTGCATGACTTATCTGCTGCATTTATTTTTGATAAATCTATAATATTTGTATCAGCTTTGCCATCTTTATTTGTATCAATGTTTACATCTGGTTTACCATTACCATCTAAATCGCAATTAACTTTGCATGACTTATCAATTGGATCTACCTTACTCATATCAACAATATATTTATCAGGCTTGCCATCTTTATTTGTATCAATATTTACATCTGGTTTACCATCACCATCTAAATCACAATTTACTTTACAGAAACGATCTATTTTTGTATCTTTGCCAAAGATTACAATATTATCATCTGCTAAACCATCTTTATTAGTATCAATATTTGTATCTAATTTGCCATCTCCATCTAAGTCACAATTTAGTCTGCATGATTTATCAACTGTATGTATTTTTGTAAAATCTACTAGATTATCATCAGCAATTCCATCATCATTTGTATCGATATTTACGTCTGGTGTTCCATTACCATCCAAATCACAATTAACCTTGCATGATTTATCAATTCCATTTATTGAATCCATTTCAACTATATGTTTGTCTGGTTTACCATCCTTATCTGTATCAATGTTTACATCTGCTATTCCATCACCATCTAAATCACAATTAATTTTACATTCTCTATTTATAGAATCAATTTTGTTCATACTTACTATATATTTATCTGGTTTACCATCACCATTTGTATCAACATTAACATCTGGCTTTCCATCACCATTAATATCACAATTAACCTTGCATGTCTTGTCTAATTTAGGATTTAAAGTACCATTAACTATGTTAAAATCTGGTTTACCATCACCATTTGTATCAACATTAAATATAGCTTTGCGATTTCCTTTATAGTCAATATTCATATCTGGTTTTTTATCACCGTCTAAATCGATATTTATATCAGCCTTTCCATCACCATCAATATCAATGTTAATATCTGCAATTCCATCGCCATCAATATCTATGTTTAAATTGCGCATTACAAAATAACGATATCCAAAATATACTGCACTAGCAAAAGCTCCTATTAATAGTGTTGTTGATAAAACTAGCCATAAGGTAGCCGCTTTTTTGGCGTATTCAAATTTTAAAATATTTCCTTTTTTCGTTACTCTTAAATCTTTTGGTAAATAAATATAAGCATCCTTATTACTATTTTTTAAAGCAAGTACTTTATTTATCTCTTCATCAGTAATATCATAACTATTCTTATATGCTTCTACTAATTGATTTGAAACAATTGTTGTTTGCTGTTCAATGTTTTGACTATTAAGTGCATCAATATTAAGACTTGCTCCTTTATAATTAATTAATGGATTTTCTTCTTTTTTTGACATACTATATCCTCCTTATTTAAACTGATATTTAGGTTTAGCTTTGCGTTATTAATTTTTTCATTGTTATATTTAATTAGTTTAAATTATGTTTTCAATTATTAATCTTTATTAATACGAAATTACTAAATAAAACTTATTAATATAATTAAATTGCACACACATTACACACATCTAGTATTTCTTTTATATTTTACCACTTTTATTTTTTTATTTAAAGTATTTTTTCTGCAAATTTAACTTTTAGCAATAATTTGCATTTTATTTTTTTAAAAATTTCTTATTAATCAAAAAAAGCTAGCTATTCTGATAAAATAACTAGCCATAGTTTTTAGAATAATCACAAATCAATCAAAATTAATCTAAAAGAAATTTTAATTAATCATAGCAGAGATATTATCAGTATCATCTGGTGACTACTTATCTTTCGGAGTTTCTTTCTCCCTAACAATTGTTATATCTAGCGTAGATAAGATTACAAACGGTAATTTCCTTACTACTAAAGTTTCTTATTAATCCATTTATTAAAATTTTCTATTAAATATACTTTTTTATTTGATATTTCTAGAATTTTTAATAAAATCTACATATTTTACTTTTAATAAAATATGTGACCATTAATAATTGAACTCTTTACTTTCTAGATATTAATATTATATGACAATATTTCAAAAAAATCAATCACTTTTTGTTATTTTTTGTGAATAACTAACATCCTAACAATTTAAACTTCTTGAATGACTGCGATTATCATTGGTTTACATTCAGTTTCAACATAAAAATATTTACTTAATCTATCTCTAATATCAGTTTTTATACTATTAAAATCAACATAATTATTATTCGTATTATCATTTATGACTTCTAAAGATATTCTTTTTATTTCATTTATCATTTCTTTAGAATCTTTTACATAAATAAATCCCCTAGTAGTAATTTCTGGGCCAACTAATAATCTTTTATCCTTTTTAGCAAGAGTAGCACTTACTAAAACAATTCCATTTTCTGAAAGCATTTCTCTGTCTTTAATCACTAAATCTCCAACATCTTCAGAAGATGAACCATCTATTAAAACATCATCAATAAACATGTGCTCGTTTGAATCATTTAATTCTTTATCATTAATTTCAACAATATCACCATTTTGTTTTAAAATAATATTTTCACTTTTATAACCTAAATTACTAGCTAAATCAGCTGCTCCTACCATAAATCTATATTCACTTTTAACTGGCATAAAATATTTAGGTTTTAATAAGTCTAACATAATCATAATGTCTTCTGATGAGGCATGAAGGCTTATCCCCTTATCTTTAGGCATATCAATTTGATTTATCCCCATAATTGCAAGTTCATTTTGAATCTTAACAAAAGCTTTTTCATTTTCATCATATTTTGGTTCTGCAAAACAAATTGTATCTGAACTATTTAATTTTATGTATTTATCATTACCAACTAATATTTTTTCAATTGAATTATAAGGCTTTGCTCTATCATCACATACTAATAAAATTGAATTAGAATCATTAATATTAGATAAATCCCCAATTAAATCACTATCTGCATCTATATACTTTTCACTAATTGCCATATTTATAATGTTTTGAAGTTTTTTACCCATAATTACTACTTTTCGATGTGTATTCTTAGCTGCATTTAAAATTCCTTCAATAGTATACAAATGGACTGATAAAGTACTAAAAATAATTCTACTAGGAGCTTTATTAATAATATTTTTAAAGAAACTTACCATATGATGATTCGGAGAAGTATGCCCTATATTCTCAGAAAAAGATGATTCACATAAAAGTGCTAAAACACCTTGTTTTCCTACATACGCAATTTTTCCTAAATCCATATGATATGCCCCCATCATTGATGGATCAATTATAAAGTCCCCAGTATAAACAATAGCACCATCAAGTGTATTAATAACATACATGACACTATCTGGAACTGAGTGATTTACATTAATTGAAAATACACTAACTGGTCCAAAGTTTATTTTTTTATGGGCATCTATTAAATGTAAATTTTTTTCATTAATACCATCCAATAGCATTTGTTTTATTGTATATTTAGTAGCAAAAATCTTTATTTCAGGAATTACATTAATTAAATCTGCAACTCCTCCATAACTTTCAGGATGAGCATGAGTAATAAACACTCCTTCTATTCTTTTGCGATTTTCTTTAAAAAAAGTGTAATCTGGTATTATATAATCTATTCCAAAATTAGAGTCATTTGCATACTTTAAACCTGCATCTAATATAAATAAATGATTATCTATATCAACTACATATGTATTTTTACCATTTTCATCTAATCCACCCAAACCAAAAATTTTAATTTTACTCATTTAAATCAACTCTTTCTATAATTTATAAAGTTCTTTTGCAAAGCTAATTATAGCAAATCTTTAAAAGATAAGCAAATTTTGATTGCAAATAACAATAAATATTATAAATTATAAATTGCAATCAGGCAAGGCAAATTTCTGTTCTTCATTTATAATCAAATAATTAGTAGTTAAAAGCATACCAGCAATAGATACACTATTTTTTAATGCTTCAATTAACACTAATACTGGATCAATAACCTTGCTATTATTTATATCCTCATATTTTAAAGATTCTAAATTAAATATTTTTTCGTAATTTGCTAAAATAATATCATTTTTTCTAACAATTGCATTTTCACCAGCATTTTCCATTATCTTTTCAAATGGTTTATTAAGAGCATTTTTAATTATTGTATTCGAAATCTTATTACTAATTATAAGAAGAGAAATCCCTTCACCTATAACTACTCCATGGGAGGCAATATCTAGTGCACATACTGCATCTATAGCTCGCATTAATTTTTCTTTTTTAGATAATTTAGTTGTGCCACCAATATAAATTGTAGCAATTCCTCTATCAAGTTTACCAATTCTTTCTTTTAAAAAATCCTTATCGTAAGTTTCATAAGTTATACTTAGTTCTTTTTTTAATTTAGAAATATATCGTTTTATATTAGAATTATTATTAATAATAACTACTTCATTAGATTTTATAATTACCTTATCTATCTTTTTTAAGCTTAATACATAATCAATTTCAAAGCCAATATTTACTATATTTGTCCCTATAAGAATAGATAAATCTTCTAATATTTTATTTCTTCTTAGACCATATTCTGGCACTTTAAATAAAAAAATATTTTTACCTTCTTGTAATTTATATAGAATTACATTCTCCATTAAAGATTCTTCATAATCAGTAGCAAATATTACTATATCTTTATCAGTATTAAGTCCTTCATTTATAACCTCACTTATCTCTTCAAGATTATTTAAATAGCCATTTAAAACTAAAATATGAGGGTTATTTAAAACAATTTCTTTACTATCTTTAAAATAAATACTTGGAATATTATCTATATCTAAATTATATCCTTTTTTTATTTCATAAAAAGTCTTATCAGTCATACTTTCTTCTATTTTAATATTACTAGCACTCCTCATTTTTAAAAATACTTTTGTTATAAAAAGGCCTAACTCTTTATCTTCACAAGAAATAGATGCAACACTTTCTAAATCTTCTTTGATAGGCTTTCTTTTTAAAAGCAATAATTCATTTATGACATCATTCATGCTTTCATTTAATTCCTTGCGTAATTTTATTGCATTTTTTCCATTGTCAATTTCCTTAAAGCCATCATTTAAAATAGATTCTAATAAAACTAATGTAGTTGTTGTTCCATCACCTACCATCTCATTAGTCTTTAGACTAGCTTCTTTTATTATTTCTAAAACAGTATTAATTTTAGGATTATCACTATTAATTGCTTCTGCAATTGTAACCCCATCATTAGTAATATATGGTGCCATATCATCTTTATTAATTATTACATTATTACCAGATGGGCCAAGGGTTGAAGATGCTGCACCACATATAATATCTGCCGCTTTCAAAATTATTTTTCTTAAATCGCTACCACTTATTACTTCTTTCATATTTTATTCTCCATTTCTAAAATATAATTCCAATATTTTTTAGGCATAAAATTTCTTTGTACTTTTAAATTTTTTCGTTCTTTTATACCAATAGTTTCAAAAAAGTTCTTCCATAAATCTTCATACTTTTCATTTTCTTCACTTAATTCTAAATTTAAACTTATTACTTCTTTATCAGTTAAACAATAAACATTCTTTTTATTATAAAAAGCATAAATACTTCTATTGACATCCTTTATAATCCAAAACTCTCCCTTTAATCTTTTTTTGAAATGATTTGAAAGAATTGAAATAACATTATTTGTAGGATTTACCTCAGCATAATAAATATTATTATTTAAGAGTTTAAATCTTAAAAATCCTTTTAATTTATGTGCTTCTCTTCCTACATAATTAGATATATCGATAGCCATATTAACGCATCTTAAATTGCGATGTAAATAAATACTATTTTTATACTTTAAAGCATTTTTTAAAAAGTAATATATTACTAATTCTTTATTATCATTTTCCGATAAAAATACATAGTAAATTGTATGGATGATATCTAAAGAAAACTTACTAATAAATTCATTTAAATTATCTATTTTATTTGTAAGATTAAGATTTATTACATTATCAAGTAAACTAGGGCTAAATTTATATTTATTTTTTATATTATCAGGATTATTTTTAAATTTTAATAATTCACTAATTAAAATAAGTAAATTTTCAAAAGAACCATCATATATGTAAACATTATTCATTGAACAAACTTAATTGAGAATAAGTATTTGAAACTTTCTCATTATTATCTAATATTAAATTACTTTCAATAAATTTTTTATTTAAAGTATTACTGTTTAAATAGTATTTTCCATTACATGTAATAAAATACATTGCGCGTTTTATAGATACATTCATTTTCTTTAAATCATTAAATGTTAGTTTAAATACTCTTCTAGCATTAATAATCTTTTTTGCTGATTTAGGACCTATCCCTGGTATTTTAAGCAAATCATAATAACTAGCCCGATTAATCTCTTTTGGATACTCCTCTAAATGTCTAAGGGCCCAATCGGCTTTGGGATCTAATAAAACATTAAAATTAGGATTATTTCTATCAAGTAAATTCTCTACTTTATACCCATAAAATCTAAGTAACCAATCGGCTTGATACAATCTATTTTCACGTGTCAAAGGAGGCATCTTAATACTTGGAAGCATTTTATCAGAATTAACTGGAATATAAGCTGAATAAAATACCCTTTTTAAATCATATTTATTATATAAATGTTCACTTTTACCTAGAATATCAAAATCAGTTTCACTTGATGCTCCAATTATCATTTGTGTACTTTGACCTGCTGGAACAAAATATCTACTTTTATTATCTTTAACCGTACTCATTATTTTATCAATCTTATCAACATTTTTATCCGGAGCAAGTAACTTTAAAGAATCATTAGAAGGTAGTTCAATATTAGCACTTAATCTATCAACAAGTTTTCCTAATTTTTTTAGTAAATATTCACTTGCCCCAGGTATGGCTTTAGCATGAATATATCCATTAAAATGATATTTATTTCTAAGTAAATAAATAGTTTCAATTAACTTTTCCATTGTATAATCAGGACTTTTAATAATACCAGAAGATAAAAATAATCCTTCAATATAATTTCTTTTATAAAAATTTATAGTAATAGTGCATATTTCTTCTGGAGTAAATATAGCTCTTTTAACATTATTGCTTCTTCGATTAATGCAATATTTGCAATCAAATATACAACTATTTGTCATAAGTATTTTTAAAAGAGAAATGCATCTTCCATCACTAGCAAAAGAGTGACATATTCCAGAGTAGGCTGCATTACCTATTCCGCCTTCATTTTTTCTTGAACTTCCAGAAGAAGAACAAGAGGCATCATATTTAGCACTGTCAGATAGAATAATTAGTTTTTCTTTTAGTTCCATAATTAATCACCATTTAAAGTATACAACAATAGTTTTAAAATATCAAACATTTGTTTTAATTTTGCATTGGAAATTTTTGACAAAAAATATTTTGCAAAGAAAAAAGTCTATTTAAGACTTAAATATTTTTTAAGTTTACACATATAAAGAACATCCCTACTCATATTTTTCTAAAATTTTAAAATATCTAACTAATACCTTATCATTATCTTTAAGATTATCATTATGATATACTTTTTTAACACTATAATAACTTTGGACATTTTCATGGGTAAACTCAATAAAAATACGGAAATTATCCTCATTATCTACAATTAAAGCTTGATACTCTCCTTTTGCAAATACTCTATTTTCTTTATAAAAATCTAAATACTCATATATTAAATAATTTTTTCCTTTAATAAATGAAGTAATTTCTTTATTTGAATATTTATAAATGAAAGCATTTTCATACTTCTTTTGTTTATTATTTCTATATCTTCCTACTTTATGTTTATAATCTACCGAATCTTTTAGTCCAATGAATAATAAATATTTCTTTACTCTTCTTAAATATTCTAACTCTTGCTTACTATAAAATTGTTCATCTTCCTTAGAAATACTAAAACTTTCTGGAAAATTATATAAAGCATGCACTACTTCTTCAAATGAATGAGCATGAGTATGCCCAATTAAAGTAGTGTTTTCAATTTCTCCATCATTTATTTTTTTACTTTGAAATACCTTTGAATTATAAGCATAATAAAAGCCAGTATATGCCAAATCTCCTAAAGCATCAGTTAAATTATAATTAATATGTAATTTATTATCATAATCAATTCTTTTTAATTTTATACCATCTGAGTTATTAAAATAAATATACTCTAAAGTTTGTCTTTCTTCATCCCAAAATGGTGTTGGTAAATTATTTTTTTCAAATTTATGATATCTTTCTAAAAAAGTTTGATATTCCTTTTTTTTCATTCTTTATCGCCCCCATACTTTTAAAACTGTTTGCATATTTATTTATTAATTCATCAATATTAATATTAAGTAAAACATCAATCAAGTTGTTATCTATTTTAATATTATTATCTATTAAATACATACTTATAATATTTCCTAATGGAAATGCTAGGAAATTATTTATAATATTATCAGACTTAAATCTTGTAATTTTTAAAATACTATTTAAATCTAAATCACATAAAACTAAATTACCACTTATATATTTGTTTTCATAAATATACTCTAATTTAGCAATTTTTAACATATTTTCATCAAAATATAGACGATTTCTTCTTATAGTATTTACTAAATCGGTTAAATTATATTTATTAATTAAATAAGTTTCCAAACGTTTTTCCATATAAATTGATAAAACTTCTCCAAAATTAATATTTTCTGCTTGGATAATTTGAGGATTACTATTTATAGCAATGTAATGTCCAAATTCATGAGCTATCATAAATAAATCCGCATCTGTCTTATCAAAATGAATATAACATTTTCCATCTATCGTACTTGTATAAGAAACTGGTTTACTATTATTAAAAATAATGCGTTTAGTATTAATTCCTTCAATAATTAAAGGATATAATTCTGGAAAAATCTCTTTATAAAAATTTAAGACAAGTTCTAACGGATTTTTTATACTTTTTGAATACTTTACTAATTTATGACTTTTACCTATAATTTCACTAAGTTTATTTATTTGTTCTAATGATAAAACTTTTTTATACTTTGATTCAGATTCTAATATTTTATAAAAATTATCTATTAACTTTTTTTCAATATTCATAATCAAAATTCTTCTTTCTAGTTAATTTAATATCTAGTTTTTTTATTTCATTATAGTTTTTATTTATTTCTTCATAAATTAAATTCTTTTCTTCTAAACTTATATTTTCTAAAACTTTTTCTAATGAAAGACTATAATTTCTTTTAGTTTCTTTATTAAGTTTATTCCAATTAATACCTTTAAAATATTTTAAAATATCTTTATTTAAAGAAAGTTTATCTTGAAGCATTAAAATGGCAATAATAGGATAACCTATAACTTTTTGCCAGTAAGTGCTATTATCATTAGAATAAAATATATTATCCTTCCATCTAATTAAATATTCTTTTTCACCATTGGATGATTTAACTGTTGCTTCATTATTTTTAATACTTATTCGGTTATCAGCAATGGCACTATAACTTTCAGCAATTTTATACATATTTGGTATATTCATAATCTTACCTTCTTAATAAATAACTAATATTATTTTAATATAATAAAACTAATTAAACAATATCTTTTAAATAAAGAAAAACAACTACTAATGTAGCTGATTTATACTATCTTTTAGAAAGCTCTACTACTTTACGCCAAAGAAGAGGTCCTACTATTCCATTAATATCAAAGCCATAATCATCTTGCAATTTATAAACTGATTTTAGAGTTAAATCATCAAAAATACCATTTACTCTTACACCAGGAATTGATTTATCAAATTTACAGATTTTAAGTAAAAACTTTTGAAACCTTCTTACATCAGAACCACTCATACCATAGGTTAAAAAATAGTCTGGATATAATTCATTTACATAATCTTGATATTTATCTGGAAATGATTTTAAAATATTATTATATGCTTTTTGTAAAACTAGCCAGTCACTATAAGTAAATACTCCTGTTACTGGTAATTTATATTTTTCTTGAAAAGCCTTTACCATCGTAATAGTATTATTATTATAAATTGAGTTTAATGGTAGTCTAGGAATATCTTTATCTAAAAAAGCAAGTGCATCTAAAAAATAGTGAACATATTGAACTTCAATTCCAGTATCTCCATAATTAAGTTCATCTGTATAAAGAAAGGTTACCTCATCTTCAGTAAGTCCTTCAGAGTATAGATCTGATAATTTTTTAACACTTGTATAAACATATTTGATTTTATACCATGTTCCCTTATCAACAACACCTGTTACGGGAAGTCCAAAGATTTCTTGAAACTTCTTAACTGCATTTTCCGTTTCTAAATCATAAATGCCAAGAGTTGTTGTAATATCTGGAATAGCTGGATAATTTTTTCTAATTCTTCGTAAATCTCTTTGAATAAGTAAAACTGGATTTCCTGCATTACCTAACCCAACATCATAGCCAGGAAAACCTTCTTTAGCATCTCCTACCGGAGCATTATATTTAATTGAAATATCACTTCCATAATAGTTTTGTAAAATTTGCAGAGCAGTTTTGCCTTGATTAGCTAGTGATACACTTCCCCACTGAGATAGTCCGTCACAAGTAGTATTTCGTCCATCACAATACCTTGTAAAATATGGTTGAATTTGCTCACCCTTAATCACATAATTATTAAATATTTCTTCTACTATATCATTGATATTTTCATATGTTGAACGATTTTCTGTATATTTTTGATCATAAGCTGGAACTGATGTAATATCAAAATTATATCCCCTAGATCGATACCATTCGTTATATACTCTATTTAAAGCAAAAGAGATTATTGCATAAATATTAGCTACTAGAGCTGCTCTTGGCCAAGTTGGATATAATTCATTAGATGCAACATTTGCAATATAATCAGTAAAAGGAATTGTAACGTTTCTAGCATTATCATTTGGACTACCTAAATGGACAGTAATTGTATTAGGCACAATTGGGTATCTAACGGCCATTAAATCCACCTACTTTTAGTTCAGGCACAATATTAATATTTTGAAGTACACATACATCTTCATATATATTTACTTTATATATAGCCTTAATATTATCTGGAGCATAAGTTGCTTCAATTTCATATTCAGTTTTAAGTGGTGCTACTAAATTATCTCCATTTAGTCTAGGAGCTGGAAGACTAATTTTTTCAATAATACCTGATTCATTAGTTGTTCCCTCATAGAAAATAATTCTTGTATTATCATTTACAATGGTAGAAATAACAATATTTACGCCACTAATTGGAATTGCTCCACTGGCAGCATAAGCTCTGATTCTAAGATTTCCTTTGGCTGGATTATTTTTGATAAACTCTCTAAAAGTATCAGTATCCATAAAATCTTTATCTATTGCATAATAAGTATTCATTTTTCCTCCTTTAAATTATTAATTTTTGACCAATACTTAAGAGATTAGAATTTAAATTATTCTTTTTCTTAATACTGTCAACTGTAGTATTAAATTTTCTAGCAATTGAATATAAATTATCACCTACTTTAACTACATAAGTTTGGCTTATTGGATTTGAATTAGAATTAGAAACTGGAATTTTTAATATTTGACCAATTGACAAATTATTACTTTTTAAATTATTTAAATTTACAATATTTGAAACACTTGTATTATAACTATTAGCAATTTTATATAAAGAATCACCTTTTTTAACGGTATAATTTATTGTTTGATTATTTGTTTTTGGCGGAGTATAGTCAACCCCAAAACATTCTTCAACTGCTCCAATACTACTTTCTGGAACTCTTATTTTAATCGTACTACCTACTGTCAAATTATTATTAGTTATATTATTATCTTTAACTATTGTTTCAACTAAAACATTATTATTTCTAGCAATTGAATATAAAGTATCACCTTTTTTTACTACATAATTAATAAATTGTGGCATTACCATATCTTCTTCTTTAGTATACATTTCTGGTATTCTTAAAACCTGGCCAACACTTAAATTGGTATTTTTTAAATAATTTAAATTTATAATTTTATCAACAGTTGTATTATATTTAGCAGCTATTTTATATAAAGTATCACCTGATTTTACGGTGTACATAAACATTGTGTCTGGATTAGTTCCTAAAGAAGATGGAATATTTAAGACTCTTCCTATTTGTAAATTACTTCCCTTTATCCCATTAAGTTCTGCAAGTTCTGTAACTGATACACCAAACTGATTACTAATACCATATAAGGTATCACCTGCTTTTACAGTATATGTTTGATTCACTTTTTTCACCTCTTTAAAATATATGAAAAAAAGGCATTAAATTGCCTTAATTAAGTAAATAAATTGCAAAATTTAATATTCCTGCAAATATTATCCATAACAAATAAGGAATTTGCAAGTAACCACTCGTTTTATTAATACTTAAAAATTCTTTAATCATTTTTGCAACTAGTATAATAAGTAGTATAATCCATAAAAATGAGAACAAAAACCATTTAAAAGTAAAGAAGAAAAAACTCCATAATAAATTAACTACTAACTGATATTTATAAATATTTAAAGAATAATTAGTGTTTTGTTCTTGTTTAACTAGATAATTACTTACTCCCATCAAAATATAAAGAATACTCCATACTACTGGAAATAACCATCCTGGTGGTGCAAAAGAAGGTTGCACTATATCTTTATAACCATCACTACTTCCAGATAGGAAACCAACAAGAGCACCAAGACCAAGTGGAACTAAAATATTTAAAATTAGTTTTTTATAATCTATTTTCATTTATTCACCCATTAAACTATATGAAAAATAATGAACAATTAGTCCATTATAAATATTTTTTTAATACATCTAAGTTATTTTCTTGCATCGTAACATATTTTGATACAATTTTTTCAACTTCTTCATTCATTGCTTTTTTGTTTAATATTTTTCTTCCTTCAATAATTCCCATATTAACACCTTGAATTAATAATTCAGCAATTTTAGAATTTGAATGGTCAGACATTGTTTTCATATCAATACTCATTGAAGTCATAGCCTTATTCATTAAAGATGTATCATGAGGCTCACCATCATCATATTTAGGATAGATTTCTTCAATTTCCTTTGCGATTGTATCATAATCATCAAATTGCTTTTGTAATACTTTTTTTAACTTTTCATCTTCAGTCTTATCTAGAACAAAAGATAAAGCATCTTGTCCCATACAAGCACCCTTATGAATTTCATCTAAAGCATTTATATTTTCTTTCATATTATCACCATTATTATTATGCGTTCATTTATGTTAAATTATTCATTTTTAAACATAATAAAACTCTGAACAAGCAGAGTTTTACTCACTAATAAGTTTACTTAAATAAACAATATTTAAATCTAATTTTCTTATTTCATTTAAGATTAATTTTAATGTTTCTAAAGAAGTTTTACTTGTAATTAAAATAATATCCCCACTGTTTAATTTTGATAAAAGCTCTCTGTCATTTGATTTAAGAGTGTATTTTACTATATAATGCTTATATTTTTGGCAGTAATTAATGTTAGAATAATTTAGAAAACAAAGTTTTTTATTTAAGGATTTTTTATTTAATAATGAATTTAAATCAGAAAAGTTTTTATCAATTGCTTCAGCATTAATATATTCTCTTTCTATACCTAAATTAGTATTTAATTTAGTTAAAAGATTATATTTTATCTTGCTTTCATTTAAATAGTCTTCTAAAAGAGGATTTTCTTCTAATACTAAAGATATCTCTCTTTTAATGCTGTTACCTTTGATAATAATTTTATCCATATTATCTTTTAGAGTAACTTTAGGATTTATTTTATCATATACTAAATATGTTTCATTAAAAACACCAAATTCTTCCATTTTTAATAGTGATTTTCTTTTATTTACCTCTTTACCTTTAATGCCCGGAATAATTGTATTACCTTCAATAATTGCATTAACTGGGATGGTATTATAATTATTTACATTTTCTTTTATTACTTTCATTAATGGGCTTTGATTATCAATATAAATCATAATTTGATCTGTAACATAAAAACTTAAAACTAAAATAATTACAAAAAATAAATACTTTATTTTTTTCATAAAATCACCATTAAAATATATGAATTATTAAACTTGATTATGCTATTTCAGTATTCTCATTATTTGATTTGGTTGTGAGAAATAAAAGTTTATCTACTATTACTTCTACACTATTTTTCTTTTCTTCATTAGCATCAATATAATTAGAAGTTCTAATTTGACCACGAACAGCAACTAAATCGCCTTTATGACAATATTCACAAGCTCTAGTAGCGATAGCATCCCATAATGTACATCTAATAAAATCTGCTTCATATATTCCTTCGGCATTTTTAAAGCTTCTTTGAACTGCTAATGTTATTTTACAAACTTTTTTGCCTGTTTCTGTCTCACTTATTTCCGGATTAGAAGTTAGTCTTCCAATTAATTGTGTTAAATTATACATTCAAAACCTCCTTTCAAAAGCATTTTGTCATATTCTATAATAAAAAGCAAAAAACAAAATATTAAAATCTTTCTATTTTTTGGGTCATTTTTTCTAACTTTTTTAGCAGATTTTTATTTTTCACCGAGCAAATTAAAAAATCTGCAATTTTTTTCCAATATTTTTGAAAAAATTATGACAGATTTTAAAATTCATTAAGATTTTAACTTTTTTAATTATTTTTTAATAATCTATTTAATTCAACTGCATATTCAAGAGGTAATTCTTTTTTAAAGTCAGAAATAAATCCTAATATTATTAGTTCTTTGGCTGAATCTTCGGATAATCCCTTACTCATTAAATAAAATAGTTTTTCAGCACTTACTTTAGAAACAGTGGCTTCATGTTCTAGTGTTGAACTACTATTAAGTACTATATTTTTAGGAATTGTATCGCTTTTAGAAATATCATCTATTAAAATAGTATCACATTTAATTATTGCTTCACTATTTATTGCATTGCTTGCTATTTTAACTGTACCACGATAATTGGCTACTCCACCATTTTCAGCAATAGATTTTGATAGAATATTACTCTTAGTGTTTTTACCAATATGAATCATTTTAGCTCCTGCATCTAATTTTTGGTCTTCTTTAGCATAAGCAATTGAAATAGAATTTCCTCTTGAATTATCTCCTTTTAATATACAAGATGGATATTTCATTGTTACACCACTACCAATATTACCATCAACCCACTCCATTAAACCATTATCTTCCACAATAGCTCTTTTAGTTACTAAATTATAAACATCCTTGCTCCAATTTTGAATTGTACTATATTTACATTTTGCATTCTTTTTAACAAAGATTTCCACTACTCCTGCATGAAGAGAATTTTCTGATGTCGATGTTGCAGTGCATCCTTCAATATAACTAAGTTCTGCACCTTCATCAACAATAATAATTGTTCTTTCAAATTGTCCCATTGTTGTAGAATTAATTCTAAAATAACTTTGTAATGGTCTATCTAATTTTACATTCTTAGGAATATAAATAAATGATCCACCACTCCACATACATCCATTTAAAGCAGTATACTTATTTTCATCATACTTTACTAAACTATTAAAATATTCCTTAAATAAATCGGGATACTTTTTTAAAGCTTCATCAGTAGATAAAAATATAACTCCATTATCATCTTTTAAATTATGATAAAATACTTCACTTTCTAATTGATTAGAAACTCCACATAAATAACTTTTTTCGGCATTTATAACTCCTAAATCGTTAAATGTTTTCTTAATACTAGGATCTACTTCGTCCCAATTATCAGTTAAATTAGCAATTTTTTTATAATAATTTATTTTATCAAAATCTATATCTATTTTAGGTCCAAAATTTGGATTATCAAGTTCTAAAAACTTTTCGAAAGACTCTAATCTAAATTTTAGCATCCAATCAGGTTCACCTTTTAACTTAGATATTTTAGTTATATAATCTTTTGTTAATTTCATAAAACATCACAAACGTATTATAGCACACCAAAAGAAAAAGAGGAATTACCTCTTAAAATCATTTAATTGTAAAATCTTATTATTAGACTTTTTATATGAATTCTTCTTTAATCTATTAATTACATCCAATTTTATATCATCATCTAAATATGATACTTCTATTGCCTCAGTAAAATCTTTAGTTTGAACATACTCTTTTTCATCATCACAAGCTAAATAAAAAGTACATTTTATAAAATAAATTACATCTATAATATCAACTTCTCTATCAGTAAGAGTTAATAAAGTATTTATAATATATCTTTTTGAAAGTTCTCCACCTTCTATAGTAATTTGCATATCTTTTTCTAAAGTATTAACAAGGCTAAATAATGAATTTATCATGTCTTCTTTAGTTAGTACATATCTACTTGGCTCTTTTCCTTCTAACTTTTCCCATTTATATAACGCATAATTATAAATTGGTTCATATTCTTTTGAAGTAATTAAAGTATTATAAACATTGTCGAAATATTCATATCTTCTAGAAAAATCATAAGCTAATGTTTCGATTCTTGCTTTTAATAAATTATACTTTAAATTAGAACTTACTCCTTGAGCATTTTCAAAAGCTTCATCTATAAAGGCAATATCTAAAGCACTTGGATTTTCATCACTTAGTGAAGCAGCAAGTTTTTCCCCATTTAAACTAAGCATTGCATGGTAAATAACATATACTCTATTTAATGCTTTTAAATTATTATGAGATACTTTTTTATCTTTGCAAATCATAATTCTGCTTTTTTGATGAGATGAATACATATCACAAAATATTAAATAAGCAAAATAATAGTATATATCAGGCTCATTTGTATAAACCTTCTTAATATGATTAGTTATTTCTGTAACCTCAATATCTCCATTTGGTCTTATTCTAAATTCAAATCTTTGACCATTAGTTATTAAATCAAATCCTCCACTATAAAATAAATAATCTAATGAATTTTCAATAAAATTATCCATAAATCCTCCTTAAAACTTTTTTATTTTACTAAGCGGATGAACAATATCTTCTTCATATGTAAAAGATACTCTATTCATCATCATTTGTTTATTTCTTATTATTTCACTTTGCCTAATTCCATCTTCATTTACTTTAGAAATATTTGGATTATCACACAAGTAACTTTTATCTCCTAATTTTTCAAAAGTATTTGCACCATAAAGAATATATTTAGGGTTAAATTCTTTTACTTTAACAGCTTTTGGAAATTCATTACCACTTCTTGTAATATTCCAAGTATTATCTAAAAAATAATACTTATGATTATACCTAACAATATTAAATGCATGTCCTTGATTAAATATTGTTCTGGCATCTATTCTAAATGTAGGATTATTTAATAAAACGGTTGTCGAATTGGCAATTCCAGTACATAATCCATACTTTTTAAATAATACTGTTTCAATTAAACCAACCTCATCTTCAATATGATTAATTGGTTTATCCAAAGAATAAATATAATCTTTACCAATTTCTTTATTTTCGGCAATGTATTCCACATTTTTTTGTAAATAATTAGAAACTAGCATTATTATTTGTAAATCTGTAAATCTGCCAAGTGATTTTAAATCATTTATGATATCTTTAATTCTCTTTAAAGTATCTATATCAATTGTTTCATTTCCGTTATAACACATTGCATTTTTATTATAACTTACTCCTGATACATAAGTAAAATCATCAAAATCTATTCCCCACATTATATAAGATAGTGGAAGAGAAAAACTTACTTTATCAATTTGAGATTTAGAAATATTACTTCTGTCTTTCATTTCATAATCATCTAAAATACTTATTGTTAGATTCTTTTTTTCTTTTAAATGATCATTAATAAATTTAACTGTTTCATAACTATCAACATTAATTGCATAGTTATCTTTAAGTTCTAAAATTTCTAAAACTCTAATAAAAAAGTCAAAATTATTTACAATAGTTTCATAATCAGCAAATATAACTCTTACATTATCTAGAATATCATCATCACTAAATGATAAGATATCCTTTAAATTAAAAGTTTCTGCATAATAATTTATTTTATTCCATGTTTTTCTTTCCATATAAAAATCCCCTTTTATAAGAGGATATATTATCACATTTTTAAGATATGTGCAAATTATTTAGCTTCAACAATTAACTTAATAGCAGTTTTTTGAACTCCATCAATTAGTATATCAGAAAATGCAGGTACTACTATTAAATTATTTCCACTTGGTGCTACAAAGCCTCTAGCAATTGCAACTGCTTTAATGGCTTGATTTAAACTTCCAGCTCCAATTGTTTGAATTTCTAATTTACCTTCTGTTCTAAAAATGTTTGCAATAGCACCTGCTACCTTACTAGGATTACTTTTTGATGATACTTTTAATATTTCCATTTTCGCCTCCAATAAAGTATATTCTTATGAAGACTTATTTATTCTATTTTTCCCATCTAGCAGTAATTCCACAAGGAAGAATTAACCCATTATTGGCCTTAATACCAAGTTCGGTAGATTTAATTGTGCCATGATGTTTAATTGTTTTCTTTAAAATATTTTCAAGTACAGTCATTGATAACCCAGTTGTATAAGAATTAATTATAAATAGTAAAGGATTATCAGAAAGTAAACTTGCTGAATCTAATACTAAATCATATAAATCTTTTTCTAGTTGCCATACTTCATTTTTAGAGCCTCTGCCAAAAGAAGGAGGATCCATGATAATAATATCGTATTTGTTTCCCCTTCTTATCTCTCTTTTAACAAATTTGCGTACATCATCAACTAAAAATCTTATAGATTTATCTTCTAAATGATTAGATTTAACATTTTCTTTAGCCCAATCTACCATTCCACGGGAAGAATCTACATGAGTGACGTTAGCACCTTCCATTAATGCAGCAACACTAGCAGCCCCAGTATAAGCAAATAAATTTAATACTTTAACTAAGCGATTTTCATTTTTTATTTTTTCTCTAATTATATCCCAATTATATGCTTGTTCCGGAAATAATCCTGTATGTTTGAATCCCATTAACTTCAAATTAAAAGTTAAATCTTTATAACTTACTTGCCAACTGCTAGGAATATTTTTATATTTTTTCCACTCTCCACCACCAGTATTACTTCTAATGTATTCAGCATCAATTCTAGCATTAACTTTATCAGGCCATATTATTTCTGGATCTGGTCTTTTTAAATATATATTACCCCATCTTTCATATTTATAGCCATTATCCATACCTAAAATTTCATAATCATTAAAATCTTTTATAGTTTCCATAAAAATCACCCATTTACATAATTTTAATTTAAAAAAGAAAAAAGTGCAACTTCAACTATCCATGTCAAGTTAATGATTGCAAAAAAAAAATTCTATGTGCTAGAATTAATTTAAGAAAGAGATGAGAATTTAAATTCTCATCACCTTTCGGTTGATGGGTCATCACCTAGATAGGTGATGATTTTTTGTTGCACATTCTAATAGTTTTAGCACTACTCGTACTGACCTATCAACAATAAGCAAAAGAATAATTATTTCAATATGCTCTATCTCCATAAATATCCTCCTTCCCAAACTTGCCAAAACCCCCATTAGAGAGTACGACTTATCCGAAAAGCAAAAATAATCTAATTTCTCATCTCGGTTTTTTTAAATATCTGAAATTTTAATATTTTATGAAAAAAGTGACTACTTAATGTCACTAATTTTAATACTATTTCTTGATACTAATATTCTAATAGCATCTTCTGCTAAATTTAATAAACCATTTATTACAAAGAAGAATCCAAGCATTAATATTTGTACAGTTTCATTAAAATATAAATTAATACTTGTTAAAAGTCCTAACAATAAAAACATTGAAAATGTAACTAAATTAACATAAAACATTCCATTTTCTCTATCATGATAATAATCTAATTTTATAAGTTTAATAATAGACATTATTCCTACCCAACTAGCTAGTGTAATACTTAAAACCATTGGTGGATCATAATTAATATATTTAAACCCACTAATTGCAGCTAAAGCACATGCTATAGCAGTAGATATATCCTCATAATCATTATCTTTTACTTTAACGATAATTACTTCTATAATTTTAATTAAAGCATATATTGAAAAAACTACATAAAGTAACGTATTAGGAGCCATAAACTCTAAAAAAGAAACACCTAACATTAACATACCCATTAAAGTCAAAATGAAAGAAATTATAATATTAGTTTTATCTCTTAACTTAACTTCTTTTCTTTTTCTAAATAGATTAAACATATCATTCACCTATTATAATAATAGTTTATTAATACTAGTTTGTCAAATACTTAATTTTTAAATTTAATACTAAGTATTGAATAAATGTTTAATAATATAAAAGCAATTAAAATAAATAATTGATAATATCCAAAATGAATATATGGACTAACAACTTTATCATTAAATAGAAAACAGATAATTAGTACAATTATAAAAAATATTAAATAACTAATGGGCATTATAAGACTATTAATATTCATAGTTTTCTTTTTAATAAAAAAGAAAGTAAAAACTAAAACTAACCCAATATTTATATAATTTATTATAGAATATAAAGGAATAATAATTTCTCTTGTTGGTTCAATAACATAATAAGAATAACCAATTAATAAAAAAGTTAAGAATGCATTAAAATAATATAAGAATAAATATTTTTTAATTTTCATTTAATACCTCATTTTTTCTTTCTTTTAATATTTCTAAAACTGTATCAATTATTTTTAGTTTTAAATTTTGACTAATAGAATACTCTGTATTATATATATTTGGTTCTAATATTATTCTAGTTATAATGTCATTAAACTTAATTTCATAGTTAAATAAATACTTTTGAAGTATTTCTTCTTCTAAAACAGTAACATTTAAAAACATATTTGGTAAATCATTATCTTTCATTTGTTCATCTGTTAATTTACAATTATCTTTTATTTTAAGGTAATTGCTTAGAAATATTTCATCTGGATTTAAAAACTTATCATTAAAAAATGTTTTAACTTTTACATTTCCATTATAAGTATACTTAATACTATAATCGATATATTTATTTAGAGCATCTTCGCAGACCTTATCATTTAAATTATTTACTTCTAACTTATTATTTGCCATCTTATTTTCAAAGTTTTCAATATATTTAAACTCTATTGTATCTTGAGCTTGTATATAAGTTAGAGTCATTAATATAACTATCACTATCATATAAAATAAAGATATTGGTAAAATAGCATTTCTTATTTTTTCTTGCATTATTTATAACCTACTTTCTATTAAATAATAAATTAATTTATTTAAAATGTAAAGGATATTAAATCTTTTTTACATTAAAGAAATATTTCAATATTATTGATAAAATACTATAATTATTATAGAATTAAATTAGAAAGGAGTACTTATGGAATTTGGAATTATTTTACTTATAATCATTGGTATCATATTACTTAGATCAATTAGACAAATTAATGAATATGAAAGAGGTGTTTTATTACGCTTCGGTAAATTTCATAGAATAATGGAACCAGGTTGGAGATTAGTTCTACCTATTATTGATACTATGAAAAAAGTAGATATCAGAACTAAAGCAGTTGATGTTCCAGAACAAGATGCAATTACTAAAGACAATGTAACAATTCGTATTAATGCTGTTTTATACTATAAAATATTTGATGCTTCTAAAGTTGTATTAGCTGTTGAAAATTATAGTTTTGCTGTATCACAACTTGCTCAAACAACAATGCGTAATGCAGTTGGTTCAATAAGCCTTGATGAATTACTTGCTGAAAGAGATAAAATTTCTACTGAAATATGTAAAGTTATTGATGAAGCAACTGACCCATGGGGTATCAAAGTTGAAAATGTTGAACTTAAAGATATTAAACTTCCAGAAGAAATGCAAAGAGTTATTGCTAAAGTTGCTGAAGCAGAAAGAGAAAAAATAGCAGTTATTACTAAAGCTGAAGGTGAAGTTGAAGCCAGTGAAAATCTTGCTAGAGCTGCTGCAACAATGGCTACTACACCTGGAGCATTACATTTAAGAACGCTAGCAACACTTAATGACTTGTCATCTGATCAATCTAACACAATTATTTTTGCAGTGCCAATTGAAGTATTAGAAGCCTTTAAACATGGAAATGCCACTGATTTAGTAGGTAAAGCTATAAATAAAATAAATGATAAGTAGGAAAAACTCCTACTTATTATTTGCTTTTAAACTAATGATTTTTAAAATAATATTTGATAGAATAATACTTGTGATTTATATGAAAGAAAAATTAATAAATTATTTAAAACTCGTTAAAGATAAAAATTTTCTTATAACAATATCTTTTTTTACAATAGTACAACCATTATGTTTTCTTATAATAAAAATCTTTCAAAATGATTATCATACTTTTAATACTGTATTTGATAACAATATTCCATTTGTTCCCTATTTTATTTATATATATAATCTTTTCTATTTTTTTGTAATCTTTAGTTTTTATTATATATTTTGTAAAGATAAGAAAAAATACTATCAAGGAGCATTGTCATCTATAATAGCAACTATTATTTGTTATATTATCTATGTTATTTATCCAGTAGAAATAATAAGACCAGAAATAAGTAATAATGTAGCTAATATATTTACCACTTTTATTCTAAAAGTAACCTATTATTTTGATACTCCAGCCATTAATTGTTTTCCATCAATTCACTGTTTATTTTGTTTTCAAATAATATTTACTACTATTAATAGTAAAAATATAAATATTAAAAATAAAACTGTAATTTGTATAATTAGTTTCTTAATTGCATTATCTACCTTACTTGTTAAACAACATTATGTCTATGATATGCTTTCAGCTTTAATTTTAAGTTTTATTACTAATTTAATTGTTATTCTAATTAAGTTAGATAATAAAATATTTAAATATTAGATACTTTAGGGTATCTTTTTTAATTATAATCTTTTAAATTAAGATAGCTCTTTGGATAAACCATTTATTTTTTAGCTTTATTGGATAAGATAAATTATCTGGAAGTTTCATATCAAGACACCCTCTATTCATACATTATATTAACATCAACTGGGCCATCAATCCCATCAACTAAAGCATTATCACATAATTGCCAAAATTTATATTTACCTTCATAATTAGTTTTAGATGTATAATGAGCAAGCCAAATAGTATTATTACTTTCCATCCACATGTTTTCTAAATATGTTTTACTTCCATAGTTCATTCCTTGATAACCTTTTGCTTCTACAGTTTTAATAAATGCATCAGCCATCTGAGATAATTCAAAAAAACTAATATGATATTGATTAAATTTATTCCAATTTTCCCAATCAAATGAAATTGGCAAGTCAATTCTTTTATCACCTATTTGATCTAATAGCCATTTAGCATTTTCCTCTGCCTTTTTTACACTAGTAGCATATGAGAAAAAATATAACCCAACTGGAATGCCAACTCTATTAGCTTCTTCAATATTATGTTTAAATGATTTATCTAAAAAATAATCTCCTTCTCTGCCTTTTGTTCCACCAACTCTAAGTATTACAAACTCTACTCCAGCTGCTTTAAGTTTATCAAAGTCTGGATAGTCTTGCCATTCAGATAAATCTAAGCCTATCTTAGTATTTTCTTTTTTATATTTACTAACTATATCAGCATACTTTTTATAACTTGGCTTTTTTGATGATGAACTTGAATAGTTCGATGGTTTATAAACATTTAAAGTAAATTTTTTAGAAGATATATTGCCATACTTATCTTCTGCAACAAACTCTAATGGATACTTATTAACTACATTTAAATCATAATCCCCTTTAATATAACAATTTGGATTATTATCTACATTATCTCCACAAAGAATATTTTGAACAATAGTATCATTACTACCAACTGCTATATTGTAAGAATTACCTAGCCAAATAATCGGTGGTGTTTTATCTTGAACATCTATCTTAAAAGATTGTTTTAATTTAATGCCATCATCGTTAATAAATTCATATGTAAGCTCTTGTATTCCTAACTTTAAGCTATCTATTTCATAATCATTTACAATTTTCCCATTGATAGATTCAATATAATCAGATACTCTTTTCTTGGTATTAAATTCTAAAGTTAAATCTTCCTTATAAGTAATTTCTACCACAGCATTTTTAATTTTTATATAATTTAAATATTTACTAATACCAAATATTAATCCAATTATAATTAAAATACTACTTATAAATATTAAACTTATTTTTAATATTTTATTCATATAAACTCCTAAAAAGGCATTTTAAAATTACCACTTTGCATTTTTTTCATCATATCTTTCATAGATTCAAACTGTTTAAGTAAACGATTTACCTCTTCTACACTTCTACCAGATCCTTTAGCAATGCGCATTTTACGAGAAGCTTTTAAAATATCCGGATGTTTTCTTTCATAAGGTGTCATTGATAAAACAATAGCTTCAATATGAGCCATATCTTTAGGATTTATTTGAATATTTGATAGTCCCATATTTCTAGCACCTGGAAGCATTTTTAAAATATTTTCAAGTGGTCCTAATTTTTTTATTTGATTCATAGTAGTTAAAAAGTCTTCTAAATCAAATTTACCATTTTGCATTTTTTTAGTTAGATTTTTAGCATCTTCTTCATCAATTGCCGCAGTTGCTTTTTCGGCTATTGATAAAATATCACCCATATCTAAAATACGTTCTGCCATTCTTTCTGGATAAAATTCTGTTAAACCATCCATTTTCTCAGAGTCACCAATAAACTTAATCGGAATATTGGTTAAGTGTCTAACTGAAAGAGCTACACCACCTTTAGTATCTCCATCCATTTTAGTAAGAATTGCTCCTGTTAGATTTAATTTATTATTAAAGCCATTTATAACATTTATAGCATCTTGACCCATCATAGCATCAATAACTAAAATAATTTCTGCAGGATTTAAAATAGCACTTAAATCAGATAATTCATCCATTAATTCTTCATCAATATGAAGTCTTCCCGCTGTATCTACGATAATATAATCATTTTTATTTTCTTTAGCAAAATCTATAGCTTCTTTAACAATTACTCTTGGATCTTCTTTTCCTTTTGTAAATACAGGAATATTTAAACTTTTTCCAACTTCAACTAATTGATCAATTGCAGCTGGTCTATAAACATCACAAGCAACAAGTAATGGGCTCTTACTATGTTTTTTTCTTACTAAATTAGCTATTTTACCACAAGTTGTAGTTTTACCTGAACCTTGTAAACCAACAAGCATTATAATAGTAGGATTTTTACTTGTTTCTAATGGAATATAGTTTTCTCCTAATAGAGCAACTAATTCATCTTTAACTAGTTTTATAAATACCTCTTCTGGTTTTAAACTTTTTTGTACTTCTAAACCTAATGCTTTTTCTTTAACATTTTTAGTAAATTCTTTAACAACTTCATAATTTACATCAGCTTCTAATAACGCAATACGAATTTCTTTAATAGCATCAGAAATATTTTCTTCTGTTATTTTTCCCATTCCTTTGATATTTTTAATAGCATTACTAATTCTATCTCCCATGTATTCAAACATTTTTATCACCTATCCCTTATTATAAAGCAAAAAAATAAAAAAAAGAAGAGATTTAATGCTTTTGACTAATTACGTAAGAATTATTTGCTCACTTTAAAAGAATTATGTTTATCATTTAGAGTTATTAAAATTATCATGATTTTAAAAAATAATATAAAATTAAAGCAATTCTTTTATCTAGAATTGCTTGCAAATTTTAGTAATTTAAAAATTAATTTTCTTTTAATATAGATAATATTTTATCATGAATTTTTGAATCAAAATCAGATATAGCATTAATTGCATATTCTAATGATTCTTTATAATTTCCACTAAAGAAAGCATCTTCAGCTTTTCTTAAAACATTATCTATTTTATTATTTATACGATATCTATTTCCATAAATTATTGTATTTTCTGCAAGTTTTGCATTTTTGATTGTATCATTAGTAGTTTTATACACTTTTAATACTAAATCCCTTGCAGTATCTACTCTCATATTTAATATTTTTATTGAAATAGGTCTTTTATTAAGTTCATCTACCATAATATCCAAAGCATCATTTGCTTCAGACAATTCAATAAAATAATTTTTAGGTATAATTGGTAATTTATAACTATTAATTTTTTCTTTACTTTCAATTAAAATTTTAGTAATTTCATCTAGTTGTTCTCTTGCTCTTAATTCATCGTCTTTAAGACTACCAAGTTTTTTAATGGTTAAATCTAATTTTTCTTCATCATTTAATAACTTATTATTTAATAATTCTAATTCTTTAGCTAGTTTAGAATAAGGAAATGATTTACTACGATAATTTTCAACAATTACCTCATAATCACTTTGAATAGATTTTACACTTAGATTTAATTCATCAACTATTTTTAAATCATCATCAGTTAAATCATAACTATATTTAATATCCTCAATTTTAGAGGTTAAACTTTTAATAATTGTAAGTAACTTTTTACATTTAATAGCAATTTTTCTAGCAAGTTCTTCATAAATCTTTTTAGATGATTTTTCATTTTCAAAATCATTATAAAGTTCATCAAAATAATTCATAATTGTTTTAAGTTCAATAACTGAATCTGTTAAGTTTAAAACATTTAATCTATCAAAAACATCAGCTATTTTCTTTTCAGCTTCTGCTATATTATAATCAATATTTAAATAATCTAAAACATAACCTTCTTTAGTCATTTTCTTATTTATATTACAAATTACTTCTATTTTAGAAGGAATTAATTTTTTCCCCATTAAAATTATGGCTGGTGCTTCATCAACAACAATTTTTATATTTCCGATTGTATCTCCTAAGGCTTTAACTATTTTAGGTGCTTCACTATAATCATTATTTTCCATTGCTATTTCAAACGCATTTAATAATTTATCAATATTTTCAAATTGAAGTTCAATTGGAACTTTAATCATTTTATAATCTTCTTGATTGTTATTATATTTTAAATATATATCACGATATTCTCTTTTAAGATTAGTTACAATTTCACGATTCTTGCTTTCAGATAAAGATATTTCTTTAATCTCATTTAGTAAAAATTCACTTTTTGCTTTAATATAATATATTTCTAATTCTAACTTAGCAGTTGCTTCATTAATTTTCTTATAATTTTTGCTTTTTATTAATCCTTCTAAATCATTTAGTTTAGTATTTAACTCAGGAATATTAACCTCTTTTATCTCTTTATATCTTTCTTTCCAAATATTATATTTTTTCTCTAAATCTTTATTATTTATTAGGGAAGCTACTTTATTTAATTCTGTTAAAATATTAGCTGAAAGAATTAAATTTTTATCTCTTTCTAACAATAAGAGAATGGTTTCATATTTCTTTTTATTATGTTTATTTATAAGCACTAAAACAAGTACAATTAAAGAAATTGCAACTAAAGCATAAATAATACCTAAAATTATATATGTTTTATCACTCATATTATACCTTCTTCTATAATATATAATACCATAAAAAGAATAAGAAAAAAACTAGTTTAAAACATCAAATTTATAATAAAATAAAAAGCCAGAATATTACTTCTGACAATTTGGGCAATAATAGGTGCTTCTGCCACCTACTTTTATATTTTTAATAATTGAACTGCAAACTTTACAAGGCTCCCCTTCTTTTTTATGAACCATCAAAAAGTCTTGATATTTTCCAGTTACACCTAGAGACGATGTATAACTTTTAATAGTAGTCCCACCATATTTAATAGCTTCATTTAGGATTCTAACTGAGTTATCTAAAATACTTTGACATTCATCTAAGGAAATATTTTCACCAGATTTTAAAGGATTTATTTTAGATGCAAAAAGAACTTCATTTACATATATATTTCCTAAACCTGCTATAATGCTTTGATTTAATAATAGTTCTTTAATTGGTAGTTTACTTTTTAAATTATCTTTTAATAATTCTTTTGTTAATCTTTTATCAAAAGGTTCATAGCCAACTTTTTTTAAAGATTTATAATCATCAATATTACTAACTAAAATCATTCTTCCAAATTTTCTTGTATCATGATATCTTACTGATAAATTACCAAATTCAAATACTATATGTTCATGTTTTTCTAACCTTTCATCTAATCCTTTAATAAAATATTTTCCTTCCATTCTTAAATGGCTAATTAAATATAAATCTTCAAAAGTAAAAATTAAAAATTTTCCTTTTGTATCAATATTAGTTAATTTTTTCCCTATTAATTTATTAAAATCTAATGATTCAGTTTCAATCATTTTAGGATATATAATTTTAATATTAGTTATTTTTTTATTAAGTAATTTATTTCTTAAAACAGATGCTACTGTTCTAACTTCTGGTAATTCTGGCATATAAACCTCCTTATAATCATTTTAATAACTATTTAGCATCATACCAATCAGTTCCATAATCAACTGATACTTTTAAAGGTACTTTTAATTTTACAATATTTTCCATTGAATTAACAACTAAAGATTCTAATTTTTCTTTTTCTTCTTTCACAACATCAAATATAAGCTCATCATGAACTTGCAATAATAACTTAGATTTAAAGTGCATTTTTTCCATTTCTTCATCAATTTTTACCATTGCCATTTTAATAATATCGGCACTAGTTCCTTGAATTGGAGTATTAAGAGCTATTCTTTCTCCTGATTGTCTAATAATATAATTAGTATTGTTAAGCTCATCAATTATTCTCTTACGATTAAAAAGTGTTCTAACTGAGCCATACATTTTAGCTTCATCAATAATGCTTTGCATATAAGTCTTTACTCCTGGATATAATGTTAAGTATTTATCAATAAACTTTTTAGCATCATTTGGATTTAAATTTAAGTTTTCTCCTAAACCAAAGCCACTTATACCATAGATTATCCCAAATATTACTGCTTTAGCAGTTCTACGCATGCTCTTAGTAACCTCTTCTTTGGGAACTTCAAAAATATCACTAGCTACCATAGTATGGATATCTTCTCCCTTAACAAAAGCATCAATAAGTTCTTTAGAGTTTGAAATATGGGCTAAAACTCTTAGTTCAATTTGAGAATAATCAACACTAAGTATCATATCATTAACTGGTAAAAATGCTTTTCTTACTCTTTTACCATTCTCATCCCTTGTTGGAATGTTTTGCATATTAGGTTCCATACTTGATAATCTACCTGTTCTTGTTAAAGTTTGCTTATATATTGTATGAATTTTCCCATCTTCACATATATAATTATCTAATCCTTCTAAATACGTACTTGTTAGTTTTGCTAAATTTCGATAATTAATAATATATTCAATAACTGGATTTAAACCAATTAATTTTTCTAAAGTAGCTGCATCAGTATGATAACTTTTATCTGCAACTTTACGATGAGGATAAGGTAAATTTAAATGTTCAAATAAAACTACTCCTAATTGTTTAGGACTTGCTATATTAAACTTTTCTCCTGTAAATTCGTAAATCTTATTAGCTATTTCATCTAATTTAGTATAGTTTTCTTCTCTTAGAGTTTTTAATATATCTTTATCACATTTAATTCCATTTATTTCCATTCTAGCTAAAACTTTAATTAGTGGCATCTCTATATTATTAAATAATTCTTCCATATCTTCTAGTTTTAACTTTTTAATTAAGTCTTCTTTTGTATCATAAATAAATTTAGCTTTTAAACTAGTAGCAAATTTAAGTTTTTCTGCATCTTTAATTGCTTCATCATAAAATGGAACACTTATATTTTCTTTATTCATTAAAACTGCTAAATCTTCTTTTATTTGATAATTTAATAGATAAGTTGCTACCATATTATCAAAAACTGTGTTAGTATCAAAATCTTTAAGTAAAATGATATTTTTCTTTAAATCATAAGTATATTTTTGATTATCTCTTAAGTATTCTAAAACACTCTTAATTAATTCTTTTCTAACAAAAAAAGCATTACTTCCATCATATAATCCCATACCTAAAATAGTAGCAAAATGGTAGTTTTCATGGTCACATTCTATATAATATGAAATATCGCCCTTTTTATCTATTTCTTTTACATCTTCTAATTCCTTATAAGTATGGATAACTTTTTCTTCTTTAACAGGCATTTTTTTAAGTAAAGAATAAAATTCTAAATCGGCAAAAATTTCTTCTAATTTCTCACTAGGTCCATTATATACCATGTCTTCTAATTCATCTTTTAAAGGAACGCTCAAATATATTGTACATATTTCTTTACTAAAAAAAGCACTTTCCTTATCATTAACTAACTTGTCATGAACAGCACCTTTTACTTTATCGATGTTTTCATATAAATTTTCAATACTATCATATTCTTGTAATAATTTTAAAGCAGTTTTTTCACCAATTCCTTTAACACCAGGAACATTATCAGAAGCATCTCCCATAAGAGCTTTTAAATCTATCATTCTAATAGGTTTAATACCATAATCACGCATAAATGTTTCTTCATTGTATCTAATAAAACCTTTGGTTTTTAAAAGTTTAACATCTACTTCTTTATTTATTAATTGAAGTAAATCTTTATCTGAAGATATGATTGTAGCATTAAAATCAGGATGCTGTAAAACTTTTTTACTTAATGTTCCAATAATATCATCTGCTTCAAAACCTTCAACTTCTAAATGCTTAATTCCCATTGCATCTAAAAGTATTCTTGCTTTTGGCATTTGTTCTAATAAATCTTTTGGTGTTTCACTTCTACCAGCCTTATAATCTTTATATTTTTCATGTCTAAAATTTTTACCTATATCAAAGGCAACTAACATATATGTTGGATTTTCTTCAGCAATAATTTTATTAATCATGTTGACAAATCCATATAAAGCATTAGTTGCTTCCCCTTTGTTATTTTTCATAAGATTACCACTATAAGCAGTTGCAAAATAACTTCTAAACATTAAATTGTTACCATCAACTAAGATGACCTTTTTCACATCTAACACCTCCTTCTAATTATAAAACAAATACCTTTAATAATAAAGAAAAAAGACTTGCATAAGCCTTTTCATTTCTATCTTACTTCCATAATTAATTGTAATCTTTTAATTATCTTTTTTTCAATTCTTGATATATATGACTGACTTATTCCTAACATTTCAGCTACTTCCTTTTGAGTGTATTCATCGGTATTATTTAAGCCATATCTTAAAGTCATAATTAGTTTTTCTCTTTCATTTAATTTAATTAATTCCTTTTTTAATAAATCACGATCTACCTTTTTAGAAAATTCATTATATATAATATTATCATCAGTCCCTAGAATATCTTCTAAATGAAGTTCATTTCCTTCTGCATCATAAGTTAAAGAATCTTCTAAACTAACTTCTGATTTCCTTTTTTTATTTTTTCTAACATACATAAGTATTTCATTTGCTATACATCTTGAAGCATATGTAGCTAGTTTAATATTTTTATCTGGTTTATAAGTTTCAATTCCCTTAATTAACCCAATTGATCCAATACTAACTAAATCTTCTAAATCATATCCTGTACTTTCATATTTTTTTGCTAAAAATACTACTAATCTTAAATTATGCTCAATGAGTTTATTTCTTGCTGTCATATCACCTTCTCTTGCTTTTAAAACGCAGCTTAGTTCTTCTTCTTTATCTAAAGGTGGTGGTAATATATCAGTACTTCCAATAAATAATAAACTATTGTCTATTTTAAGTATTTTAAAAATAAATTCGATTATTTTTCTCATATTGCCTCCTTATTTAATATTATTTTTATTCCTTCTATATTAACATCTGAAAGTCCAATTAAAATATTTCTTTTAGTATGATTGTTAATTATTATTTTATTTGGTTTAAAAACTTCAAGTAAACTATGATTATTAACTGTATAATATGGTATTAAAAAGGTATTAACATCCCTTTTGATTAAATCTCTATTTATTAAAATAATCGGCCGATTAAAAAAAGGGTCTTTCAAATTATTACCAGTATCTAAAAATCCTACTTCATTAATAACATCATCTTTATAATATATGCTTATTTCATAATAATTAGAATATTTAACAGTAATACTTTTATTTTGTTTAATATATTTATAAATAATAAAAGGAGTGATTAATATTAATACAAATAGATTAATCTTTAAACCATTACTTGAAAAGACTAAAGCTTTATTAGAAAAAGATATATTATCATTTAATAAATATAAACTACCACCTAAAATAATACTTATAATATAAAGCCATATTAAATTATCTTTAAAATACTTAAAAGAATTATAATTAAAAGCAATTATAACCATTATAATACTAACTAAAAATTTATAAATAATTAGGGTAAAATTATCATTTATAAAAAATAATAATAAAGTAGAAATTCCCCCAATAAAAGAAGCACATATAATCTTAAATATTTTATTTTTTCTTTTTAAAAGTGTGCCAGTTCCCATTAATAATATAAAATCTATAAACATATTTAAAATAACTAATAAATCAACATATATAATCATGAATTAATTATATTAAACAAATATTTAATAAATTGTCGAAATAATGCTTGCACTTATTATTTAAAATAAAAATGAACCCTCAAGGCTCATTTATAATCTAAAAATTATCTCTATCTCTTAAAAATGGTGGAATATCAAAATCATTCTCATCTAAAGATCTTCTTCTTACTGGTTCTTCATCTTTTCTTTGTACTTCTGCATCTTCTTCATCAAATCCAGTAGCAATTACAGTAACAATTACTTCATCATTTAAGTTTTCATTAATAACAGCACCAAAGATAATATTTATATCACGGTTAGATGATTGTCTTACAACTTCTGCGGCATCTTCTGCTTCGAATAATGTAAGGCTTGTTCCACCAGTTACATTAATAATTGCATCAGTTGCTCCATCAATACTTGTTTCTAAAAGTGGACTAGAAACTGCTTGTTTAGCGGCTTCAATTGCTCTATTTTCTCCTACTCCAAGTCCAATACCAATTAAAGCTGTTCCTCTTTTTGCCATTACTGTTTTAACATCAGCAAAGTCTAAGTTTACAAGACCAGATAC
>CAJOQL010000075.1 GCA_905236935.1 uncultured Bacilli bacterium | reverse complement strand
GATTGAAAAATGTTCCTGTAATTTTATCTGAAAGAGGAGATCCTACCAAAACATTCAACAATAAAATAATATATAGAATTATGAAGAAACTGTATGCTAGAGCAGATGGATTTGTATTTCAAACTGAAGATGCAAAAAAATTCTATGAAAATATAATAAAATGTCCATATAAAATAATAGGTAATCCTCTCAATTCAAAATTTATAAAAGATGATTATTCTCATAGTAGAAATAATAATATTGTTACAGCTGGTAGATTAGAGATACAAAAAAATCATAAAATGCTAATTGATAGTTTTGAACAACTACATAAAGAATACCCAGAATATAGATTATTAATTTACGGCATGGGAAATTTAAAAGAAAATTTACAAAAATATATTGATGATAAAGAGCTAAATGAAAATATTATATTAAAAGGGAAATCTAATAGACTTTATGATGAAATCTATGATTCAAAGTTGTTTGTATTATGTTCTGATTTTGAGGGAATGCCAAATGCTTTGATGGAAGCTATGGCATTAGGATTGCCATGTATTTCAACAGACTGTCCTGTAGGCGGACCGAAGATGCTAATTAATAATAATGAAAATGGCATTTTAATTGGCATAAATAATAAAGAACAATTATATGAAGCGATGAAAAAAATTATTGAGGACAATAATTTTGCAAATAAATTATCACAGAATGCTATAACTAGCATGAAAGAATATTATCCAGAAAAAATAAATAGAGAATGGGAAGAATATATTAATTACATATATAATAATGGGGTAATATAGAAAGAGGAATTAATAAAATGAAAATATTATTTTATATAGGTAGCTTAGGAAAAGGTGGGGCAGAAAGAGTAATATCCAATTTAGCTAATTATTTAGTAAATGATAATGAAGTCATAATAATGACTGATCTAAAAAGAAACTCAAAGTATAAATTGAATGAAAATGTAACTATTTTTTCATTAGATAAAGATGATAATGTGCTGAAATTTAAAATTTTTAAAATATTTAATAACATAAAAAGATTAAAGAATATGAATAAAACATTAAATAAAATAAAGCCAGATGCAATAATTTCTTTTTTACCAAATCCAAGTTATAGAATTTTATTGTTAAAAAGAATAATTAAAGTTCCAGTTATTATATCTGTTAGAAATGATCCAAATGCAGAATATAATAATTTTATAAAAAAGTTTTTAGTAAAAGTATTATATTCTAGGGCAAATGGTTTTGTTTTTCAAACGGAAGAAGCAAGAAATTGGTTTAGTAAAAAAATTCAAGATAAATCGGCTATAATTCCAAATCCAATTAATCCTGATTTTATTTGTGAGCCATATAAAGGAGAAAGAGAAAAAACAATAATTAATATTGGGAGATTAGCACAGCAAAAAAATCAAAAACTTTTAATTGATGCATTTTATGAAATTCAAAAGAAATATCCAGACTATATTTTAAAAATATATGGAGAAGGAAAATTGAGAGAAAAACTGGAAGAACAAATAAATGAATTAAAACTAGAAAATAAAGTGTTTCTGATGGGAATTAAAGATAATATAAAAGAAGAAATATATAAAGCAGGAATGTTTGTATTATCAAGTGACTTTGAAGGAATGCCAAATACATTAATGGAAGCAATGGCATTAGGATTACCTTGTATATCAACAGATTGTCCATGTGGAGGACCAAAATTTCTTATTAAAGATAAAGAGAATGGATTATTAACTGAAGTGGGCAATAAAGAAGAATTAATAGACGCTATTAAGTATATAATTAACAATCAGAACGAAGCAAAAAAAATGGGAAATAATGCAAATAAAATATGCAAAATATTAAATCCTAATCTGATAAATGATAAATGGAAAAAATATATAGAAGACATAATAAAGGAAAATAATTAATGGTGATTATATGAATATTTGTATAATAATTTACATTGGTATATTATTAATATATGGTATAACAAGAATATTTATAAAAGATATTAAAAATAGAAACAAGTTCTTCTTAGACGTATCATTTGTATTTTTATTTATAATATTAGCGATAAGAGAACCATATTCAGATATGAATGAATATTTGAAATCATTTCATTGGATAAATGGAATGTCATTAAAATCATTTCTAAATTATAATATAGAAATATTTTTTAAATGTTTGAGTTATATTATAGGAAAGATATGGTTAAATGATAGATTTTATATGATAATACTAGATATTATAACATGTGTAGGACCATACATGTTTATAAAAAGATATTCTAAAAATTATTTATTAAGTTTACTTTTATTTATTAGTATAGGAACATATAGTGCACAATTCTATATAATTAGACAAGCAATTGCTGTAACAATATTATTACTTAGCTTAAAATATATTGAAGAAAAAAAAATATTTAAATTTGTTGCATTAGTTATAATAGCAAGCTTATTTCATAAATCCTCAATAATATTTTTATTAGTATATTTATTTGACAAATTTAGTAGAAAAAACAAAATTATAGTATTTTTAATATTATTTGTAATGATATTTTCATTTAGATCAGTATTTTATAATATAATTAAAACATCATTCTATGCAGAATATGTGGGAAGTCAGTATGATGTATATGGACATGGATATGGTCAATTAGCACTATATATAATTCTACTTGCATTCTGTTTAATTATGAATTGGAAAAAAAAAGATACTGATAGAAAAGAAGAAATCCTATTATCAATGGCTTTAATTGGTGCTTTAATTCAAATAATGGCAACACAAATAGCAATTGCAAGTAGATTGATATATGACTTTTCTATGGCCTTTACGATATTACCTGTGAATAGTATAATGAAATTAAAAAAACAGAGTGATAAAAGTGCAATAGCATTTGTTATTATAATAATAGTATTAATATATTTATATTATATTTGCCCAATAACAGGTTATACAACTATTTTGGCTAACTAAAAATTATAGATATAAAGGAGAATGTTTATGAATAAAAAGCAATTGAAATATAGAATAGAACTTTTAAAAAAATTTATTACACATCCAAAATCATTTGTTATATTTTTAGCTTCAAAAGGTATAATTGAATATGACGATAAATATTATATTGCATATATATTTGAAGAAAAATTCAATAAAGAAATAAACTTAGATAATCCACAAACATTTAATGAAAAATTACAATGGTTAAAGTTATATGATAGGAAAGAAATATATACTACAATGGTAGACAAGTATAAAGTAAAAAAATATGTAGCAAATATTATTGGAGAAGAATATATTATTCCCACATTAGGAATTTACGATAAATTTGAAGATATTAATTTTGACAAACTACCAAACCAATTTGTAATAAAATGTACACATGATAGTGGAGGATTAATTATTGTAAAGGATAAATTCAAAATAGATATTGAATCTGCCAAAAAGAAGATTAATAAATGTCTAAAAAGGAATTATTTTTATAAATATAGAGAATGGCCATATAAAAACATAAAGCCTAGAATAATTGTAGAAAAATATATAAAGGACGAACTTATTGAAGATTTGCGTGATTATAAATTTATGTGTTTTAATGGTGAAGTAAAATATGTGTATGTAACAGTAAAAAATGATGATATATTTGAGAATTATTATGATTTGGATTTTAATCCAGTAATGATTAACCATGGGTTTAGAAGATATGAAAAAGAATTTAAAAAGCCTGAGAATTTTGAAATTATGGTTGAAATAGCAAAAAAGTTATCAAAAAATGTCCCATTTTTAAGAGTAGACTTACACAATGTAAAAGGAAAAATATATTTTGGAGAAATGACATTTTATGATTGGGGAGGTTTAAGAACATTTCCAGATGAAAAAATAGATATTGAACTTGGAAAACTTATAGATGTGGGTTTGGTGAAAAATGAGAAGTAAAAAAGTTATATATAATATTATAAGCAATACTATTTTACAAATAATGATCATTATAAATGGCTTTATAGTTCCTAAGATTATTATTAAAAACTATGGTTCAAATATAAATGGATTGATAGCTTCAATTACACAATTTTTAACATATATCTCTCTTTTAGAAGCAGGATTTGGCCCTG
>CAJOQL010000074.1 GCA_905236935.1 uncultured Bacilli bacterium | reverse complement strand
ATTAGATGCAATTAATAAGAAGATTCAAAAGTTTTATGATGAAGAAGAATTAGAAAATTTAGATTCAAAAAAAGTTGATAGTAGATTTAAGAAAAAAATTAAAGCTTTAGAAAAACAAAAAACTGATATTCAAAATAAAACTTTTAAGACAAGAAATTATTTAAAGGTTCTTTATGAAGATAAAGTTAATGGTATTATTACATCAGAACAATTTAAAGATTTAATTAGTAATTATAATAATAATGAAGATAAATATAAAGACCAAATTAAATCTATTACTAATGAAATTGCTTATTATAAAATGAAAGAAGATTCTTGGAAGAATAATAAAGAAATATTTAATAAATACCAAAAATTAGAAGAATTAAATAGAGTCATTATTGAAGAATTTATTGATAAAATCTATATTGGAAAAGTAAATAAAGAAAAAAATTGTAGAGATATACAAATCAAATGGAATTTTGAATAGTTTTAAAAATATCATTGTATAGAAAGCAAACATTTGCTAAAATTCTATTATATGAGGAGGTTTTGAAAATGAAAAATAAATTAGAAACAATTACTAATCTATTTGAAGGAGCAGAAATTAGAAGTGTTTGGAATGCTGAAAAAGAAGAATACTATTTTAGTATAGTTGATGTAATAAGTGTCTTAATTGACAAAGATTATCAAAAGTCTAGAAATTATTGGAAATGGCTTAAGGGTAAGCTTAACAATGAAGGTAGTGAACTGGTTAGTATGACTAACCAGTTGAAACTTAAGGCTCAAGACGGAAAAATGAGAAATACTGATATGCTTGATACGCAAAACATTTTAAGACTTATTGAATCTATTCCATCATCTAAGGCTGAACCTTTTAAAATGTGGTTAGCAACGCTCGGCAATGAACGTATAAATGAAGTATTTGATCCTGAAATAGCAATTAATCGAGCAGTTAACTATTATCGTAATAAAGGGTATACTGATGAATGGATTAAAAAAAGATTACTTGGTATTGTTGATAGATTTAAATTAACTGATATATGGAAAGATGGTGGCATTGAAAAGCCAGTAGAATATGCCCTACTTACAAATGAAATATATAAAGGTTGGTCTGGAATGAAAGCATCAGAATATAAAGCATACAAAGGTCTTAGAAAAGAATCTTTAAGAGACAATATGACCGATATTGAAATAGCACTTACTAACATTGGTGAAATTGCTGCTCGTGATATTGCTAAAAATGAACATCCACAAGGATTAAGCGAGAATATGAAAGTAGCAAAACGTGGTGGAAGAGTTGCTAAAGGTCTAGAGATTTATACGAAGAAGAAACAAAAACATCAGCTATTTCAAAAGAAAATGCCCTAACCTATCAATATAAAGATGATAATAAATTAATTGAAAATAAATAACTCTATAAAAAATAATATAAAAGTGTCTTCATCACATTCAAAGAGTTGCTTTAATTAGAACACTAGCAATTAAACCAGATGTTATTTATTTAGATGAACCATTATCTGCTTTAGATTATGTTACAAGATTAACCATAACAGATGAAATATATTCTATTTTAAAAAAAATGAATGTTACTACTATATTAATAACTCATGATATAGCAGAATGTGTATCATTTTGTGATCGAATAGTTGTCTTATCTAAAAGACCAGCAATTATTAAAAAAATATATGATATTAAGTTAAATAATCCTAGCGTTCCTTCAAAGAATCGTAAAGATGAAAAATTTAATTATTATTATGATTTAATATGGATGGATTTAGACATATGAGTAGAGAACATAAATTATATTTAAAGAAACTAAAACAAGAAAAAGTATTTATTTTATCAGTTCAAATTATTTTATTTGTTGGTTTTATTACTATTTGGGAACTACTTAGTAAATATAATATAATTAACAGTTTTATTTTTTCTAGTCCATCAAAAATTCTTAAAACTTTATATAATTTGTACTTAGATAAAACACTTTTTCATCATATTTTTGTAACTTTAAAAGAAATATTTTTATCTTTTACACTTGGTTCTTTAATTGGTTTTATCCTTGCTATTATCTTTTATTTAGTTCCAATTTTAAAGAAAATATTTGATCCTTTTTTAAATTTAATAAATAGTTTACCAAAGGTTTCACTTGGACCACTACTAATTATTTGGCTAGGTGCTAATACTTCATCTATTATTGTTATGAGTTTGCTTATAAATACTATTGTAACTTTAATATCAATATATAATGGTTTAATAACGACAGATAATTATAAAATAAAATTATTTAAATCATTTAAAGCTACTCGATTGCAAACTTTAATATACTTAATAATCCCACATAATAAAGAAACTATTATATCAAGTTTAAAATTAAATATATCTATGAGTTTAATTGGAGTAATTATGGGAGAATTTTTAGTAAGTAAAGCTGGTATTGGTTATTTAATACTATATGGAACCCAAGTTTTTAATTTAAATCTAGTTATGAGTGGTATTGTTTTAATTATGATTATTTCTTTTATTATTTATGAACTTATTAATTTGTTAGAAAAAAAGAAGTAAAAAGAGTTATATGATTACAATGTTATATAACTTTTTATATGTAAAATATGCTATAATTAATTAGGTGATTAGTAGTATGAAAACTTATATAAAAAGATTTTTTATTATCTTTGGAATAGTTATCTTTTTAGAATTTTTATATCATATTCTTATATTTAATGAATTTCATTTTAAAGAAATATTTTATACTTTTATTTTTAGTTTATTATTTAGTTTGTTTATAGATTTATTTACTAGTTTATTTAGTAAAAAGATTAATAAATGGCTATTAATTATAGTATTAGGCTTCTTACCTATTCTATTTATATCACAATACATTAATTATCAATTTTATGGTAATATTATCAGTATTTATTCATTTTTACATGGTGGACAAGTATTTGAATTTTTTGGAGCTATATGGAGCGTTCTTACAAGTAAAATTATATTTATTATTCTATTTATATTACCTACCATTCTATTATTAGTATTTAATAAAAGAATTAGGTGCTATAGTTTTAATAAAAAGACTTTTGTTTTTAAATTTATTGTATTTATAGCCTTTTTCATTTTATCATTATTAAGTTTGAATATAGATTCTAAAGATATTTATTCAGCTAAAAATTTGTACTATTATAAACATGTGCCAAATTCAGCCGCTCAAACATTTGGATTAATTACTACTATGAAATTAGATTTATTTAGAACAATTAATAATTTTGAAGAAACTATTGATGTATCACAAAATAATCAAAAAGATAATAACGTTATAAATGAAAAAATTATTGAATATAATAAATTAGATATTAATTTTGAAGAGCTTGCCGAAAATAGTAAAAATAAAGCTATAATAAGTATAAATCTTTATGTAAATAATTCACTTCCTAGTGAAAAAAATGAATATACTGGTATTTTTAAAGGTAAAAATTTAATTGAAATTGTAGCAGAAGCTTTTTACCCTATCGCTATTAATGAAGAGTTAACTCCTACTCTTTATAAACTAACTCATGAAGGATTTCATTTTACTAATTTTTATACTCCTTTATATTATGCAAGTACATCTGATGGAGAATATTCAACCTTAAATAGTTTAATACCTAAAGAAGGAGTTTGGTCATTTTATGCTTCAAGAAATAATTATCGTCCTTATGCTTATGGTAATTTATTCTCTAACTTAGGATATACAACTTATGCTTTTCATAATGGAAGATATAAGTATTATGATAGACATTTAACTCATCCAAATATGGGATTTAATTATATTGCTTGTGGTAATGGTTTAGAAAAAAATATGAATTGCAAACCATGGCCTCAAAGTGATTTAGAAATGATTAATGCATCATTTGATTATTATGGAAATAATACTCCATTTATGACTTATTATATGACAATTAGCGGCCATTTAGAATATAATTTTGGTGGTAATAATATGGCATATAAAAACCGCAATGAAGTTAAAAATCTACCTTACAGTGACGCTATAAAAGCTTATATCGCTACTCATATTGAACTTGATAAAGCTTTAGAAGAATTAATTAAAAAGTTAGAAGAAAAAGGAATTTTAGATGATACAGTTATTGTAATGAGTGCTGATCATTACCCTTATGGACTTACTAATGCACAAATAAAAGAAGTAATCCCAATGGAAGATGAAAAATTTGATATTCATAAAAATAATCTAATTATTTGGAATAATAAGATACCTTATACTGAAATTAATAAATATGCTATGAGTATTGATATTTTACCTACTATTTTAAATTTATTTGGTTTTGATTTCGATTCAAGGCTATTAATTGGACGTGATATTTTATCAAATAGTGATGGAATTGTAATTTTAAGTGATCGTTCATGGATAAATGAATATGGTAAATACAATGCTAGTACAAAGAAATTTACTGCATTTAAGGAAACACCAGATGATTATGTTCAAAAAATGAATGAGGAAGTTTACAATAAATATGTTATATCTAAAAATATTTTGGAAAATGATTACTATCGTACAGTTTTTGAAGGAAAGTAAAAAATGGATATTAAAAGTAAAATGTTAAAATATGAAAATCTTTATAGTAAATATGCTTGTTTTAATAAAGATGCTATTAGATTAAATAATATTGCTTCAGATATTAGACCAGAGTTTTTTAGAGATGCTGATCGAATTCTACATTCAAATTGTTATACTAGATATATGGGAAAAACACAAGTTTTTACTTTATCTGATAATGATAATATTTCAACAAGAATGGTTCATGTTCAGTTAGTTTCTAAAATTGCGAGAACCATTGGTAGAGCTTTATCTTTAAATGAAGATTTAATTGAAGCAATTAGCTTAGGTCATGATTTAGGGCACGTTCCTTTTGGTCATGAAGGTGAAAGAATATTAAATGATATATCTATTAAAGCTGGTGAAGGTTATTTTAATCATAATGTTCAAAGTGTTAGAGAACTTATGGTTTTAGAAAATAATGGTAAGGGATGTAATTTAACAGTTCAAACTCTTGATGGAATTTTATGTCATAACGGAGAATTAGAACTTAAAAAATATAAACCTAAAAAGAAATCAACTGATGATTTCTTACTAGATTATTATAATTGTTATAAAAAAGATAATTACATCCCCACTCTAATTCCAATGACATTAGAAGGATGTGTAGTTAGAATATCTGATATTATTGGTTATTTAGGTCGTGATATTGAAGATGCTGAAAAATTAGGAATTATCACTAAAGATATGATTCCCGAAAAAATCACTAAAATATTAGGAAATACTAATCGTGAAATTATTAATACTATAATTACAGATATTATAAAAAATAGTATAAATAAAGATTATATATCAGTAAGTGATGAAGTTTTTGAGGGTATTAAGGAACTAAAAGCATTTAATTATGCTAATATATACACTAAAGCTCATTCTACAGAAGTAATTCAAAATTATAAGCTAATGTTTGAAGTTTTATTTAAAAAATTATTAGATATTGTAACTAAAGGCGATGAAAATCAAAATATTTATAAGATGTATCTTAATAAAATGACTAATGAATATTTAAAAAACACTACAAATGCAAGAAAAGTTATCGATTATATTGCAGGTATGACTGATGAATATTTCTTAAATGAGTATAAAAAATATCAAGATTAAAATTATTTATTATTGAAGGGAGTTTAAAAAATGGAAAGAGAAATTAATTTTCCAATTAAGTATGCTGTATTGGAACTTAAAGAAAAAGGTGGTTGGGCTGTTGGATATAAAGATATAATTAGAGGATATATTGTTTCAAAATGCTATGTAATGGAAAGCAGTATATCATACAAGTCTGATGGAACTAATAAAATAACTCATAAAGTAGTATTTCCTTATAAAAATTTAGAAACATTAGAAATTTCCATTAAAAATGGTGAATACTACCTAGGAAAAGCAGAACTTCCTAGATATGACGCTTATAATAATCCTTATCCAGTTAATATAGTTGATAGTTTATTTGATACATTTGAAGAAGCTAAAATAATTGCAAATGAAAAAAATGAAGAATTAGAAGCTAACATATTATGGGCAATCCCAACGTTAGGTAATAATAATAGCCTATATGAAACTAAAAAAAATGAATTTAAAGATAAATTAAGATTATGTGATTTATTTGAACAATTATTATTAGAAATAGCTGAAGATATGTCTATAACTGAAGATATATCTTTAGATACTAAACAACCTATTAAAATTTTAAAACCAGTTAAAAAATAGGTATTAAAAACGCCAAGTATAAACTTGGTTTTTTAATGCCTAACTGCTATTTTCATATAGTCTTCTCTTGAATCTAACATTTTTCCTTTAAAGCCAATATATGTAGATAATTCTTCTCCTTCTAATAAAAGAAAATTACTATTATATAAATATTCACTTAAAGCAAATATATGATTAATTAATACTTGCTCTTCTAGCTTTACAAAGCCAGGATTATAGAAAATAAATTGAATACCTTCTCCATACTCCTTTAGTAAAGCTCTAAACTTTAAAATACTTTTCCAATCATCAAATGTAATAGTTTTATCATTAATATCAAGCATTTTTAAAGTTAAGTTAAATATTTCTTTAACTGGAACATCACTTAAATCAATAATAACATTTCTTAAATATGGTACATTAGGGATATAATACTCATCATTTAAAGCATTAAAGTTTTTTATATACATTTTACCATTATTCGTTACATCTAAAATTTCTTTTCTCATTTTTAAAGTTAGCTCTGTAATTATATGATTATTATTTTTAGAATTTAAATTTCTACATTTAAGAAAATTTAATACTTCATCTAAAGAAAACATATATCCCACCTATTTCTTATTATTTTTTAATAATATCTTTAATTTCATCTAATCCAGAAGCAACTCCAACTACTAGTGTTTGAACTAGTAAAAGCGATGGAATTTGAATATCTTCTTTTAAATTTAAAAATCTTTCATCTTCTTCAGTTTCTAAATCAATAAATGCATATACTACATTTTTACTATCTAATTTTTTTATAGCTTCTTTTGTTTCTTTATTACTCTTTTTACCAATTAAAATCAATTTTTCTTCTAGTGGTTCAAGACAATCACAATCATCATCACAAGAGCAGTTGCATCCACAATCACATGAGCATTCATCATCACAAGAACAATTATCGCAATGACAATCGCCTTCACAAGTACATTCTTCACCACAACCACAATTACATTCTTTTTCTATTATTTCTTCTTCATTTTTCTTTTTCATCTATCTTTTATCTCCTTTAAAAAACATCTTGGCTGCCCAAGTTGGATTCGAACCAACGAAATATAAGATCCAGAGTCTTACGCCTTACCGCTTGGCCATTGGGCAATACATTTATATTATAATAAAATTCATAAAAAAAAGAAACTATTTTACTAAAAGTTTCTTTCATAAAATATTATCTTGTTTTGCCTTTATATCTTCTTAATGTATCTAATGAATTAGTATTATAATATAGTCCATCTTGAATTCTCTTTAAATTAAAATCAAACCATTCTTCCCACGCTTTAGTATCATTATTTAAAACAATATTTTCAATTTTCTTACGATATTCTCCTCTATAGGCTGCGTATTGTCTAGTAGCATACACTAACGGAAGAGCCAGATTTAACCCTAATTCTTCATTAGCAAGTTTATAAATTAAAACATTTTGAATTAATCTTCCATATCTTGTATTACCATCTTTAAATAGTTGTAATGCTGAAATTAAACCATGACAAGCCATTGGAAGAAGTACTATATCATATTCATTATTAGGTGTTACCCCACTATTAATAAAATTTAAAAATTTACTTATCGCAGTATCTATTTCAGTATGTTTGAGTGGAAAATAACTAATTGCTCTATTTTCAAAAGAAAATTTAGTTTGCGGATTAACCTCATAAGAACCTACAAATTTTAAGTCGTTATCTCTAAGTCCTAATTTATTTTCTGATGATGTTCCAAGCAATAAAATATCATGAATTTTCACAAATTCTTCTTTGGAAATTTTCTCTCCAAAAGTTAGTTTATCTAGTAATAAATCAACTGAAAAAACACTTTCAAAATTACGATGCAAGGTAATTAAAAAAGGATCTTCTTTTTCTATAGATTGATTATCAATAATATCTGTATCTTTTAATGTCTTTAAAAAAGTAATTTGATCTTCTTCGTTAAATTCTTTTAATTTATCAACCAAATCTAAATATAATTCTTTAGTATATTCTATTTGATTTTTAATATATTCTGATGGTACATATCCATCAAGTATATCAAAAATATTAAGTTTAACAATTGGTGCACCAGCATTTATAATACTTTCTATTTGCTGTTGAGCAATACGAACTTTTTCTTCATAATTCATTATATTCAAAACTCCTTTTGTTAAATAGATTGTATCAAATTTATATTTAAAAGTGAATATATCTATAATTTAAAGATAAAAATATAAGTTTCATTTGACACTTATTATAAATAAATAGTACAATTTTTAAGTAGGATGTGATTATTTTGATTATAATTAAAGATAAATTTAATAATATATTTAAAGATAGAAGTAAATTATTATTTTTAATAACTATTTTAGAAGTAATATTAAGTACATGGTTTTTGTTATATTTTAATTATTTAGATAGATTAAATTATAGTGAAAGTGTTACAAATAAAACTAAAGATTTAGCTCTACTTTTGCAAAATATGTTTACAAGTTCTTGGTGGGGATTGTTAATATTAGTTATATGTTTTATCTCTATATTTACTTTAATTTCGTTTATTTACAAAGATATAAAATTTCATTTAATAGCGATATTACTATGGGTAATACTTTTAATATTATCTATTAATATAAAAGAATCATTATCATATAATATAAGTAATCTTTGTATATTTATTCCCATAATAGCAATTAACATTGTAGCTTTTCAAAATCAAAAAAATATTCTTAAATCCTAAGAATATTTTTATATGTACTTTTCAATCTTTTTGAAAGATAATTCATCTAAATATTTTTTTATTTTTTCTTTTTTATTTAAAAGTTTTAAGATATTTTCATAATGTTCCATTTTTTCTTTAGCATTTTTTATAACTTTACTAACCGCATTTCTAGATATTTTATTTATATCAGCTATTTCTTGCAAAGAAAGATTTTCAAAATAATAATCCTTAAAATAATCCTTTTCTTTATCAGATAAAAGTTCTCCATAATAATCAAAAAGTGCTGAATAATATATTAAATCTTTCATTACATCAAATCCTTTAATAAACCATAAATATATTCTTCAATATCAAATGATTTTAAATCATTAATGCCTTCACCTAGTCCAATAAATTTAACTGGTAAACTAGTTTCTTCTTTAATTGCAAGAACAATTCCACCTTTAGCAGTACCATCTAACTTAGTTAAAACTAAACCTGTAATATTAGTAATTTCCTTAAAAGATTTAGCTTGGCTTATACCATTTTGTCCTGTTGTAGCATCAATAATAAGCAAAGTTTCATGTGGTGCATTAGGTATAAATTTACCAATAACCTTATTAATCTTTTCAAGTTCATTCATTAAATTAATTTTATTTTGTAGTCTTCCAGCAGTATCAATTAATACTATATCAACATTTTTTTCAGTTGCTTCTTTAAGACCATCAAAAATTACACTAGCAGGATCTGCATTTTCTCTTCCAACAAATAAGGAGTTAGTCCTTTGTGCCCATTCTTCTAACTGGGGAACAGCTCCTGCTCTAAAAGTATCACCAGCAATTAACATAACACTTTTGCCCATTTGCTTATATTTATTAGCAAGTTTTCCAATAGTAGTAGTCTTTCCTACTCCATTAACTCCTACCATTAAAATTACAGTTGGTCCTTCAGATTGAATATTTATTTTATCAGTTAAAGATTCTCCTTCAACATAAATCATAAATAATTCATCAATAATAACTTCTCTAAGATAATTAGTATCAGTTATATTTTCATCTTTAACTCTTTTTTTAAGCTTTTCTAAAAAGTTTTCTACTGTATGTACTCCAATATCTGCTTTAATCAAAACTCTTTCAAGTTCATCAAAATAATCATCTGTTACCTTATGAAATTTATGACCAAGAACATTTATTTCAGAAATAAATTCATTTCTAGTTTTTTCTAATCCCTTATCATAAATATCCAAATCTTTCTTTTCTTCTTTTTTAAATACCTCTTTAAATTTACTAAATAGTCCCATTTTAAACCTCCTATAATTATTTTATTATTGTTATTTTTTTAGTTGATTTATTTATTTGATAATTAACTACTATTTCTGATAAACTACTTGGTGTATTTACATTATAATACCTGCATTTAAAATAACCACTATATGTATTAAATTTAGAAAATGGACAAGTATATGAACAGCCTATAGCATTACATTGATTTATACAAATTGGCTTATTTAAATCTTGATTATATACGGGTATTTCTTTAACATAATATTGATTGTCTCCTTTATTATAAGTACATCCAAATGTATATTCATCAATGTTGTTATGTAGAAAGTATGATACTTCTATGGTAAAATAATTTCTAATAATGCTTGTAACAGCATTTGTAATTATTGGTTCTGTTGTCGTAGATGTAATAGTAGTTCTCGTAGTAGTGCTTACATTTGTTCCATCACAACGTACTCCTCCTTCTTCACCTTCTTGCAAATCTAAAAGGACTTCATAATTTTCTGAAACTTTTACCTTAGCTTGTCCTTTATAAATACATTTTGTATTTTGATTATTTAAATAGCTATCTTGCAAATAAGATACATCAATTGTTATACCATCATTTATTAATTTTTCTTTAACATCTTTACAATTTGCAGTCTTTCCATCTTCTTTTAACTCTTCTTCAGCAACAATATAAATATAATTATCTTTTTCACAATCTAAAGCTCCTAATACAGCTGTTTCTGCTCCTTCTATTAATTGCTTTTTCTCTATCTCACTAATTTTATTTTTTGTTGCACTTAATGAATCCCAAACATTTGGAATTGCGATTAACATAATTATAGCAAGTAAAACTACTACTGCTAATACTTCTACTAGTGTAAATCCTTTTTTATTCATTGTATATTTCTCCTACTCTTCATTACTAATTCTTTTGCTAAAAGTGCATCCACAATAATCTTGTCTATATAAATTATATTCTTTAGATAATTCAATACTTCTTTTATAGCCATCTTCCTTTTTAAAATCTGATAATAAATAAGGAATATGATATTCATTTTCTAAAGATATACCTATTTCATTAATTATTTTACTAGGTTTATGAGGACTTACTGTTAAAGTAGTACAAAAATAGTCAAAATTATTATCCATAGCTATCTTAGCAGTTTTTTCCATTCGTAAACGATAGCATATTGGACATCTTGCCCCATTTTCAGGTTCTCTTTCATACCCTTCAATAGCCTCATGATATTCTTCATTTAAATAATCTATATCGAAATATTTTATATTTAATTCATTTAATAACCTTATTTGTTCATTCTTTCTTTTGATATATTCTTCTACTGGTTCAATATTAGGATTATAATAAATTACAGTTATATCAAAGAATGGCTTTAATCTTTCAATAACACTAGATGAACAAGGGCCACAACAACTATGTAATAAAATAGTCTTTTTTCCATCAAAAGTGCTTATTATTTTTTTCATTTCTTCATTATAATTCATTTTACTTCCTCCAAATAAGAACCACTATCCAAATGTAAAATTCCCTTTTTATCACCTAAATTAGCATATATTTTTTGATAGTATTTTATATTATTTATTCTACTAATATTAATATACACTGAATTTCCATCATTCATTTTAAGTAAAAATCTTGTTTCATCGACTATTTTGTCATCGGCACTTTTACTAGGAGCATACTCTATTTCACTAATACCACTAAGAGTTCCATAATCTAAAGAACTCATTTTTTCTAAAAACTTTTTCAAAATATCTTCTTTAGTATAATTTATTAGTGTAGGAATTCCTATAAACTCATTATTATTAGCTACCTTAGTACCATCTTCTAATAAAACAACATTATTTGCTCTATCTAAACAAATTGCTTTTAATTCTTTAACATTAATTTTAAGTTGAAATTTTAAATTTCTTTTAATCTCAACTTCACTAATTAATGGATTTTCTTTAATACTATTTTTTATTTTATTAATATTTAATTTCATAAGTGGTGGATAATTTTTAATATCTGCCATGTTAATTATTTCAGAATCTGTAACATAATAATTACCAGTGATAATAATATTCTTTATTGGCTCATTAATAATTGTTTTAAATACACTAATTAAAATATAAATTATTAATATAAATACTATTAGTCTTTTAACATTTAACCTTTTCTTTTTTTTCTTCTGAGCCATATTATCCCTCTTTATCTTAATAAATTCTTTATTAAATTATAAATCATTGTACTACTATTGTTAATACTCATTTCTTTTAAATTATTTTTTATACTATTATAAACCATTGGATTATCTAAAATATTATTTATCTTTTCTTTTAATAAATCACTTGTAAGATTTTTTTCTTCAATCATTTCTCCCGCACCAGCATTTTTAATTGATAAAGCATTATAATATTGATGATTATTAGCTACATATGGACTAGGAATAAATATACTTGGAATTTCTAAAGCCATTATTTCACTTATAGTTGATGCACCTGCCCTAGTAATCATTAAATCAATATCTTTCATTAAAGCACTTAAATTTTCTATATAAGGAACTACCTTTACATTTTTACTAAAGCTATTTTTAGAATATTCTTCATAATAATTTTTACCAGTTACATATAATACTTCATATTTTTCATTATCAACTGATTGCAAAAATGGTAACATTTTTTCATTAATTACTTTAGATCCAAGTGATCCTTGAACAATTAATACTGATTTTTTATTTCTAGATAAACCATATTTTGTTTTACTAATAGCGCTTATATCTAATGCATTTTCTCCGCATGGATTGCCTGTTAAATAAGTTTTCTTTTCATCAAAGTATTTTTTACTATCTTCAAAACTTACCCCAATCATAGATACTTTTTTAGCAAGAGCACGATTACTTTTACCTGGAATACTATTTTGTTCATGAATAAATGTTTTTATTCCAAGTTTACATGCTGCTTTAATAACTGGAAATGTTACATATCCTCCTACTCCAATAACAATATCTGGTTTAAATTCTTTCATTATTTGTAAGCATTTTTTATAAGCTTTATTAATTAAAAATATATTTTTAACATCTCTTTTAATATCAGACTTACTAAAACCATATATCTCTAATGGAATATAGTCATATCCAGCATTTGGCACAATATCTTTTTCCATACGATTATGTGTTCCAATATATAAAATCTTACTATCAGGTTCCTTTTCCACAATCTTATTAAGAATTGCGAGTGCCGGATAAATATGTCCCCCAGTTCCACCAGCAGTTATAATTACACGCATAAAAACACCTCTATTACATTATATAATATTTTTTATTTTTTTTTAATAAAGATGTAAAGAAAAAGCCTTAATTGAGGCTAATTTATATTATTTCTTAAGATATTATATAACTTTTTTAATTCATTATTAGATATTAAATTGAACTTCTTATTTAATATCTCTTCACCTATATTTAATTCATCTATTAGTTCTTTACTTTCTCTTTTAGTTATATTTTTAACATAAATTAAGCCTTCCATTAAAGCATTTTTTATCTTTTTATCATCTAGTTCATATAATGTTTTAATTATTTTATCTAAATCAGTATATTCTTTCTTTTTAGTTAATTTAATTACAGATGATAAAGTCTTAGGCTTAGGATTAAAAGATGCTGGGTTAATATCAAAGTATTTAATCGCTTTAAAATAAGTATTTGTAAGTAAACTTAAATTATTTATTTCTTTATTTATAACATTATTAACATAAGTAGATCCCATTATCATATATAGTTCTTCAAAATTAGTATGCACTAATTTTTTAATAAATGGCTCAATTATACTATAAGGAAGAGCAGTTATAATTTTATTACACTTAGGAATATCAATTTCTAAAACATTTCCATAAATTATATTTATATTAGATATTTTCTCTAAATACTCTTTTAATCTAACATCCTTTTCAATTACAGTTAAAGATTTAACTTTTGGAGATATTTCTTTAGTTAAAGTACCAATGCCTGGTCCTATTTCTACTACAATATCATCTATATTTAAATTACAAGTTTCAATAAACTTATTAATAACAACTTTATCTACTAAAAAATGTTGGTCTAAATAATTACTATCATTTTTAAACATATTACAATTTAAATCCCCAATCATCATCTGCTTCTACCTTTTTGGCTTCTTCTTCTTTTTTTATTCTTATAAAATCATTTTCTAATTTAATATCTAAATCATCTAAAGATTCTACTAAGTTTAATCTGTTTAGCTGATTAAGCCAATTTGGAGTATCTTTTAAAATATATTTCCTACTATACCCATACTTTTCTAAAGCTACAAGAACTTTACTTATAATAGTCTGATATCCATTTGTTAATCTTTTTAATCTATCATTATCAATATACATACAATTAGTACTATGAATTTTTAAATTAGGCACTCCATATCCTAAAACTGCTCCTAAAAAATACATAGGTAAATAATTTAAGCCATTTTCTCCTACTCCATTTATATCAATAAAAGTAAAACCTGAACTAGAACTAAAATAAAAATTTAATGGTTTAGGATCAATTTGCAAATTACTATTATTAATTAAAAAGAAATCAGTTAAAAACTTATCATACATATTCTGACTAACATTTGCTCTATTTTCTATTTCATTAATATAAGAATCTAAAGCACTTAAATAACTATCACTTACTTTTTTAAAATCTATGCTTTCATTTTTTAAATTAATATAAATAGGATTTAAATCTAAAGTTGTACCATCTGCTTTTTCTTCTAAAATAACGGCTTTACAATAACCAAACTCACTAGTCTCAACAATATGATAGTCTAATATTAATGGTGTATTTACTCCTTTTTCTTTTAATGATTCAAGTGTTTTAATATACTTATCTATTTCAGTATTTTTAACTGGAAATTTTTTATATAATAAAACACATTTATCGTCATATATATTAAATTTCTGATTATTTCTAATAGTTTCTTGTATCATCTCATCCGTTAACTTCATCATTTTGCATCACCAACAATATTATATATTTAATTAAAAGCAAGTTCAACATTTAAATCTTCATCATTAAAAGCAATATATAAAAATATAATTCCACTTATTACTATAAACAAAGAACCTATAAATGATAAAATAATTAATCTTTTCTTCTTTTCTGAATCAGTAGGCTTTAATTCCTTAATGTCTTGAAAAGAACTATAAAGAAAATAAAAATACACTATTAATAAAACTATAAAAATCCCAATCATTATTTCACGATATTGTTTTTTAGCTTTTTCATCTTTTTTAGTAAAATATTTTCTTTCTAAAGAATTAGAATACCAACTTAAAATGATAATTACAATATATATTACCCATATAAAATCTTCAATATTAAGTTCTTTTAATTTATCTTCTAATTCTTTATTCATACTATAGTATATGATAAATAATGGAATAAGACTTTTATTAATGTAATCAATTCTTCAAAGATTATATTCTTATGCCAAATTAATTTTTTCTTTCTAAAACTATCTATTAATATAGCATTTTATTTGATTTATTAATTCTTTATCTTCTATTTTATTAATTGCAAAACATTTAGTTCCTAAGTCTTTAAATGAGGCTCCACAATGATATAAAGTAGTATTATCAATTATGATAAATCTATCATGTATTTTATTTTTAATCTTAATTTTGATATTTTTATATTCTTTTTTGTATTTATTTAAATCCATTTCATTATATTTATTAGTTATTATTACTACTTCTTTATTTGTTTTTGATAAAATATCTAGTAAGTTTTTATCAACATAATTATCAATTATTATTATACTTTCTTTTGATAAATTAAATATATCAATCATTAATGAATATGCATCATATACTTGTCCATCATAAAACAAATGATTATTTTTCATCTTTCCACTCATTTTATCAAACGATTCTTGTAATAATTTTATTTCATTATCGTGTTTTAGCACCATATTATTTATATATTTTTGTTCTATTAAATTGTTTGATATATGTTTTTTCATTGCAACAAATGCATTAATAATTAAAACATTAACATTGGCGGCCACATCACTTTTTAATAAACCTGATAACATCATAATTCCATGTTCAGTAAAAACATAAGGTAAGTGTCTGTTACCACCACGTCCAACATTTTCTTTGTTTTTTGAAATCACAAATTGTGATTTCAAAAATTCATATTCATTTGTAGTTAATTGAAAGCAAAAATTTTCTGGAAATCTATTAATGTTTCTTTTTACTACTTGATTTATTATTCTAACCTCGGAATTGTAGAGTCTTGCTACATCTGATGCAAGCACTACTTGAACTCCTATAAATCATATTTTCTTTTTCTATTATTTCATTCATAATTAATTCCCTTGAATTGTAAATTAATTATATCGTACAAATATTTGCTAGTCAATATTTCTGGCAATATTTAAAATTATTCCCACGCTTGCCATTGATACTAATAAAGATGACCCACCATAACTTATAAATGGCAAAGTTACACCAGTTACTGGAACTAATCCTATAACTACTGAAATATTCAAAATAGTTTGTAAAATAATTCCCATAATAAGTCCGAAAGATAAATATTTAGCAAATAAATCATTTTCATTTAAACTAATTTTTAAAGTATTAATAAAAAGAATTAAAAATAGTATGCTAATAATTAAAATACCAATAATGCCAAATTCCTCTGAAATAATAGCAAAAATAAAATCAGTTTGAGGCTCTGGTAAATAAAAGTGTTTTTGTATTGAATTTCCTAAACCAAGACCAAATAATCCTCCTGGTCCAATGGCATATAAACTTTGAATTATTTGAAATCCAGAACCTAATGGATCAGACCATGGGTTTATAAATGATACAATTCTACTCATTCGATATGGCGCAATTATAATTAAAAGGACAATTCCAAGAATACCTAAAAGACCCATATATCCAAAAAATGAAAACTTAATATTAGAAACAAATAACATAGATATTAATGTCATTACAATAACCATACCTGTTCCAAAATCTGGTTCTAACATTATAAGTCCAAAAAACAATCCTATTATTAAAAGAATTGGTAATACTCCCTTTTTAAAATTTTTAACTTCTTTTTCATTATTAGCAAGATATTTAGATGTAAAAATAATAAGAGCTATTTTACTTATTTCAGAAGGTTGTAATCCAAAAGGACCTATTCCAAACCAACTTCTTGATCCATTTCTCACCTTTCCAATACCAGGAATTAATACTAATATTAAAAGTATAAAACAAATAAATAATATCTTATTTGCATTTTTCTTATAAAAATTATAATCAAATTTTCTTAAAGTAAGAATTAATATTATTCCAAGAAAGTAAAAAATTGCTTGATGTTTCACATAATAAAAAGCATCATTATATTTATATTCACTCCAAATGCTTGATGAAGAATAAACCATTAATAAACCAAATAGACCAAGTAAAATTGTAGCAAAAAAAATTAATAGGCTTTTTTTCAATATAATCACCTATTAAAATTTTATAACCAAACTCCGTAAATAATTCCTATCATTGATAATAAAAAACCAACAACCCAGAATAATTTTACTATATCAGTTTCTACCCAACCAAGTTCTTCAAAATGATGATGAAGTGGAGCTTTTTTAAATACTTTTTTGTGGAATTTGCGAATTGCTATAATTTGAATTAATGAACTTAGTGTTTCTGCTACAAATACACCACCTACTAAAACTAATGATAGTTCGTGTCTTGTTAGAATCGCTATTGTAGCAAGAGCTGCACCTAATGCTAAAGAACCCGTATCCCCCATAAATACTTTTGCTGGATATGTATTAAATACTAAAAATCCAAGTAATGAGCCTACTATAACAAAAGCAAAGATAGCTATTTCTTGATATCCAGAAATCCAATTTGATCCCCAGGCAATTACTCCAAAAGACAAAAATGCCATAACAGATAGTCCACCAGCAAGGCCATCTAAGCCATCAGTTATATTAACTGCATTAGTTGTACCTACTAAAACTAAAAATATAAATATTCCATACCCCCAACCAAGAGGAAGAGTTAAATTATTTAGTGAAGATATAACTACAGTAGTATCTCCCCCATTTTTCATAAAAATTATGTAGAATATTATTGCTATTACCGTTTGTAAAGCAAGTTTTCCTAAAGTTGGAAGTCCTTTATTGTTATGATATCTAACCTTTAAAAAATCATCTACAAAGCCTAATAATCCATATGCAATAAAAACGAACAATATAATAATCAAATTAGGATTTAAATCAATACTGCCTCTTAAATATAAAATCAACATTATAAGCAAAGTTGGAATTATAAATATTACTCCCCCAATCGTTGGAGTTCCTTCTTTTTTTAAATGTCTTACATTTATTAATCTACTAACGCTTTGCCCTACATGTAATCTTCTTAAAAGTGGAATAAAAACAGCTGCTGATATTAAAGATAAGACAAAGCCTAACATTAAACCTAAAATTGATTTTGCTAATATTAACATACCTAGCACCTCACATTATAATTATACTTATTTATCATTTTTTTGTAAACTATGCTTTACACTTTTAAGTAAAGCATTTGTTAATATAACATTAATTTAACTATACTACCTTCTTTAACAAACGCATTCCCGTTTGGTGACTGGTCTAATACTTTTTCTCCGCTTCCATTATATTCAATACTAAACCCTTTTAAGAGTTTTTTTGCTTCTTGTAAATCCATATTAATTACATCAGGTAATTTGACATATTTTTGATCTAGCCAAGTATATTCTCTGGTTTTATCACTTTCAACTTTGGGGTACTCTTTATAATCAATAATTGATAACATGACATTTTTAGCAATTGGTGCACTTACAGTTCCACCATACTGAGTAATCCCTTTGGGATTATCAATTGCAACATAAACAACATAATCAGGCTTATCAGCAGGTAAAAAACCAATAAACGATACAATATAGTTTCCTACCATATATTTACCATCTTTAACTTTTTGAGCAGTTCCGGTTTTACCACCAACTCTATAATTTTCAATATAAGCATTTTTTCCTGTCCCATTAGCAACTACACTTTCTAAAGCATATCTCACAAGTTTAGATGATTCTTCAGTTATAACTTTTCTCACCTTTACTGGTTTATTTAAAAGAATAGTACTATTTGTTTCTCCTTCATTAATACTTTTAACAATGTATGGTTTATAAAGAGTTCCTCCATTAATAGCAGCACTAACCCCAGTAACCTGCTGAATCGGAGTAACACTTATTCCCTGACCAAAAGCTGTAGTAGCTGTTTCAACTGGGCCCATATTTTCTAATTTAAACATAATTCCCGTAGATTCTCCATTTAAGTCAATGCCAGTTTTCTTTCCAAATCCAAAGTCTTGTAAGTATTTATATAATGTTTCAGTGCCCAGTCTTTGACCCAATACTACAAAACCTGGATTCATTGGCATCGAGCAAGAGATACTTTTGTTTTAAATATTTGCTGTCCACTGACAGCTTAAATGTATAATCTCTATTTGATCCTTTATTAGTAATATTATCTAATAATTGGTCAATACTACCACCAGAGCCATTATTATTGTTACGATTTAAATTTAATTCAAGTTCCATATCATTTTTATTGAACTTAAATACAATTTGTAATTTTATATGTTTTCGATCATTATCAATTTTACTAACAAATACCTTATCAATAAATAAATTAAAATATGTATTAACATTTTCTTTTACATTCATTTTAGGCTTAATTTCATTTCTAATATTTTCTATTATATTTGCATAATAATCTGAAGAATCTGTATTACTTTCAATTTTAATTAATTCTTCTTTTAATTGTTCCAAGTCATTATCTATTTTCTCCTTTTTGTTGATATATTCCTCTTCACTTATAATCTTTCTTAATGACATATCAAGTAATCTATCTTTCATTTTTTCTTCTTCTAATATTTTTGCTTTTAATTCATCTACATCATAATTCTTATTTGTTTCCTTAATTATATTAATATAATCTTTTTCTATCGTATTAAGTAATTCATCTTTATTATCTATAAAATTATCAAGTATATTAGAAAAAATCTCATTCAAATGTTTTTCATATAATATAGGTGTTGCACAACCTTTTATACCATGTCTTAAATATTCATTACATTGCCAAACTGGATTTTCTTTTCTTTTTCCATTAGCAGTTCTTATAAACGTAGTATTATGTTCTAAACAAAATAATTTTGAGGTATAAGTTGAATTCTTTAAATATTCTTCTTTATTCAAGACATTTTTATTTGCTACTTTTAATCTTTCCTTATATATATCATTAACTCTATTCCATAATTCTTCTGATACAATAGCAGGTACTGATCCAGTTTTATCTGGGTGGACAACCCATTCTTCCTTTGGCTTAGCTTTCTTTTTATGAGTTAGGTAATCAACAACCCCAGATAGATTTCCAGTGTACCACCCTTTATATCTAGGATTAGTTATCATTTTTTTTAATGTAACATCACTAAAAATTTTTCCTTTTCTTGTATAAATACCTTCTTCAGCAAGTTTTTCTCCTATTTTCCGAAAGCCAAGTTTACCAGCAGAATATAAAGAAAATATTTTTTTAACAACAATTGCTTCATCTTCTCTAATTGTTAATTTACCATCTCTTTTATCATATCCATACAAGCCACCACCACCAACTTTTCCATCTTTAATACTTCTTTGTACACCAAATTTTACCCTTTGAGATAATTTTCTAATTTCATCTTGAGCAAGGCTAGCCATTAATGTTAATCTAAATTCGCTATCTGGATCAAGTGTATTTATATTATCAGATATAAAATAAACTATAACACCATAATTAAGTAACATTTTTGTATAATTAATACTATCAACTGTATTACGAGCAAATCTAGATACTTCCTTAGTTAGTATTAAATCAAACTTTCCTAATTTAGCATCAAAAATCATCTTTAAAAATTCTTCTCTATTATATGTTTGCGTTCCACTTATTCCTTCATCAGAATATGTAGCAACATGAGTCCAATTTTTAACACTATCTATTAAATCCGTAAAATAATTTACTTGATTACTCAAAGAATTTAATTGTTCCTCTTTATCTGTAGATACACGATTTAAATCAACTACTCTTAATTTCATATCAAATATTGATTTGCCAAGTGATAATTCCTGCCTTGCCTTAATTATATCCATAAGATTATCCTTTCATTTATTCTTCTAAAATCAAAAGTATTTTATTCATTTTTTTAATTAATAAAGTTTGCATCCGATTATAAGTATCGAATGATATAATTTCTTTATCAAATAATTCCTCATTAAATATCATTCTTAATTTTAATATAAGATATTCTTTAGGTAATACTTTTGAATTAATATAAGAATCATTATCTAATATACTATTCAAATATTTTCACCTCTCATTTAGATTTATTAATTTTATTTTAAAAAAGAACCAATATTCATAAATATTACAAATTATATTTGATTTAAAACTAATACTCTTAAATGAGATAAAAATACAAAATAATATTTTCAAATACATTATATATTTATTAAACTCATAACAAAAATGTATAAAATTTTAAATCGCATACTTGACTTTTACAATACTATATAATCACCATTATGATATTCAACTCTAACTAAAATAATTTGAATATCTTTAGATCTAATCATTCTATTTTTTTTAATTAAATAATAATTTCTCATTAAATCTATAATATCCATTTTTACACAGTTTCTATTTTTGCCATTTCTAAGCATAGTTATAATTTCATCATTAATTTGTATTATCGCTAAATATGTTTTTATTTTCATTTTAATTTCTCCATTTCTTCGTCAGCCTTTGCTGATAATTTTAAACTGCAAAAAATAAATAATAGGATTATTCCTATTACTAATAGTAAAATTTCTAAAATCATAATTTTCCTCCACATAAAAAATAGCTTATAACTAAGCTATTATTATAAATACTACTATTGTTTCCATTTATTTTAATACTGCTATTTCAAATACTAAAGCAAGTTTTAAAATACAAGAATTCTTAATTGGTAATAAGCCATTTTTTGATATGTTTCCAAATTTTTCCATTATGTAATCTTCACTATACTTATTAATAAGACAATATTCATAATATAGCTTTTCCTTTGGTGTGAAAGTTTTTAATACTTCGTTTAATAATGGCTCAGTATTAATAATAATGGATTCCGCATCTACTTTTTCATTAACCTTATCAGCATGACCACCATTATTAACTATTGATGGCACAAATATTTTGTTTGGATCAATCGTTGAAGTCATTTTACTTAAAAATAATGTTTTAAAGCAAATTGATTTTGCTTCAAAATACTCATTCAAGAATAAATCTACATTTTCTCTGGTTAAAGTCATATCATACTTACTCCAAACAACCTTTTCTAAAACAAAACATTCTGGATTAATACCATCATCAAATCTACTAATAGCTTTACCATTATCCCTTTCGCTCATTCATATCCCCCATTTCTACTGAAATATAAAAAAGAGAAATTTAGAGCGCATTATACCCATAAATTTCTCTTTAAAAATTAAACTTAAATGAAAACTTACTAAATTTGCAATATCAATTACTACCTTACAAATCATAATAACCCCTATCAAATAAAAAAGGATAGTATTAAAATTCATATAGAATCCAAATACTACCCTTCTATAATATATAACTCACCGCAAAACTGCGATTAATAAATTAATTACGAGTTATTATAAAATAAAAATCTTGTAAAATCAATAGCTTTTTTCGCTTTTTCATACAAGTTTACCACATTATACCACTTGACAAAAACAAATCAACACTTTTTCGTTCTCAATTTGTTCTCAATTACTGCACAATTTGGTCTCATTTTGTCCTCATCGTAGAATATCAGTTTTTAGCAATCTCTCTATTTATAAAAGATAGAGCCATTTCTAAAGTTGCAGTGTTAAAAAAATTCTGTTTTTTTTCGAAATCTTCTTTAATTTTATCATACGAGCGGTTTTTGTATGACACTAAATCATTAATGACTACTATCTTATCTTCATTTACATCTTCAACCTGTAATATAACAAAATTTTCAAAAGAATCAAAAGGAATAATATCATCTCCTACATATTTAATACATAATAAAATTACTTTAATATTGTATTCTTGATTGTTATATAATTTTTCGTACTTATTTAAAATAGGATTTTTTTCTAATTCTTCACTTGTAAAACTAAAATTATACTTTGGGACATAAGGATTATTACTTTTATAATCAATTATTTCATTAATCATTTCTTTAATATTACTAGCCATAAAACCCTCTCTTTCATATATAGATACCATGTTACTAATTGTCATTTTTAAAAAAAAGGTGGTCCTATAACAGCAACCACCTATACTACATCAATTGTATAACACCAATTGACAACATAAATATAATATATTATTAACTAAAAATCAATATTTTAAGAATAATTTTTTTAAAACTATAATACTTTAAAATAAACTTTTAATAAATCTATCAATTTCTTCTGACTTATCTTATCTTCAATATGAACATTATATTTATTATCAATTTTAGTAATATTTTTCATTTTTCCAGTTAATAATATTATTAAGTCACCATCTTCATAATCGCTTCTTATTATTTTTAAAAAATTATTAATAAAACCATATTCATAAGATGCAGCAATAAAAGCTAAATCATAATGTCCATTATCACCTATGGCTTTAATTGCATCATCAATATTAAGTACATAATCAACTTCAATTCCCAATGATAGTAAAACTGATCTTATAGATATTATTATGTCTGCATCATTATTAACTATTATCGCTCTTTTAGATTTAAAAATAGGATTATATTTTATATTAGAATGCTTAAGTTCATAAGCATCAAGTATTTCAATCTTTTTATTTAAAAAAGTATTTTTAATAAATGCTTTATCATTACTCCACTTGCTTTTTCTCAAATCTATTTTAAGTTTATCAGTTTCTTCTTTTAATTTATTAGTATTATCATCATTTATAACTTTAATAGATAACTTATTTTTACCAATTATAGTGATATAAAGCGATAATAAAACTAACATAATTAAAAATATAATAACAATTAATAAATATATAATTACATCCATTTAAGTTCCTTTCTTTTATGCTATCAACAATCGTTGGCAGGACAACAGGTTGTTAGTAAATTATAATAAAATTAGTTATTTTCATTAATAGGAGGCGAATAATTATTAAAAGCAGTAAAGAAATTGTAGCAATAAATTTAAAATTCTATAGGTATCAATTAAACATGACTCAAGAAAGATTCGCCGAAGAACTAGATATAAGTCTAACGTATGAAAGAGAACTGGAACAATATCGTAGAAATGTTTCAGTTGATACATTAGATAAAATATCTAGCAAAATTACTAAACTATTAAAATATACAGTTAGTAGTGCAGATTTATTAACCTATGATGAAAATAAAATTATAAACTCATTAAGAGTTGATAGGCAAAGTAATTAATTATTCCCTGCAAAAGATAAATTAATTACTTTTTTATTTGTATTCTATATGTATCAGCTCCTGTTCATTATATATTTGTAATTAAGATACTGCACTAATTACTTTATTTTAATAATAGCATATTTATTCAAAAGATAAAAGTTTTTTGCTCGATACCATTGAGCAGTTTTATGATGATATTTTCTATACAATTATGTTATGGGAGGTATTATTGTGGAAAATACTTACGAATTATTTAAACTTATCGGCAAAAATATGAAAGTTATAAGAAAAGAACTAATTGGATTATCACAGGAAAAAATGGCAGAAGATTTAGATATGAGTAGAAGCTTTATATCTCAAATTGAAAGCCCAAATGTGGATGTTGGTGTTTCACTAGATACTCTTTTCTATATATCACAAAAATATAATTTTGATATTAGAAGATTCTTTGATGGATACGAAGATTTACTCGATAAAAAAGTAGATAATAATTAATAATAATAAAAACTTTAAATCAATTAAAAAGAATGTATGAAATTATTAATACATTCTTTTATTTTGCTAGTAATTTAAGTTCATCGAAAAGATCAGGAATAGGAATTATTATCCCCCTTTTATAAAGAAGATAATCAAGAAATAGGCTTTGTTTTTCAACACTATCTAAGCTTTTCATAATAAATGCAATTAAACTTGAATTAAGGCTTTGGTAATCTAATTCAGTTAATATCTTTTCTTCTAATTTTGTAATCATTATCTCCTCCTAATCTACATTTCGTTTATTATTCTAATCATATCTTTAATTTTTAAATAAAGATGCCAGTGTCTTATCATATTGTGATCGGTTACACTCCAATTCCTAATTTCACTTTTAACAATATTATCACATATTTCTTTTGGATAAGATAAATATTGCTCGAATTCAATTCTTATTTGCCTAAATAGTTTAGTTTTTTCAATTGTATTATTAAATTTTTCTATTATTATTTTTCTACCATCACTCGTTTGAATTAATCTATTTAATTCTATAGCAGTGCTTACTTCATCAAGCATAATTAAATCTTTAATGGTTCCAGTCGTTCCTTCATATTCAGTTTCATTGTTGTACTCTTTAATTATTTCACAAATTTCATTTATCAATTTAACTGTATCTTGGATATCTTTGTACATAACTACACCACCATTTTACTTCTTAATTATATAAAATTTTTTAATAAGCAACAATATCTTTCCGAAAAAATTTTATTTATACCAATACTAATTGATAAAAATCGTTAAACAAGTTGCTCTATATAAAAAAACTGACGAAATAATCATTAATTTGTCAGTTTTTAATTTTACTATTTATTAATTCCAATTCATTTTCTCAAAAAACAACTGTTCCAATTCTTTTATAAGTTCAGCATTTTCTATCTCATTATGAGGAAATTTAAAGCCGAAGTCTATAATAGCAACATTTATGCCTTCACCATTAATTCCCTGATTATGTAGATTTATAAGCTCTGATTCAATTTCATACATTTTAGAATCTAATTTAATTGGACTATCTTTAGGTAATATAGTTTTAGTTGAAAAAGAAACCCTTCGTAATATATTTTTATCTATCTCTTCAACAAATTTTTTATTTGAAATGTCAAATAATGAAAAACCCCATATGCTAAATGTATTATTACTCATAGCTTTTTCTAGCCATTCATTTGTAATGACATTAGGTATCTCTATACCATTTTCTTTGTATGATTCTTCAATTATTTTTTAAATTCATTATATTCTTGTTCTATTTTTATCACTACCTTTATAAAAAATATATCATATTATGAACCATTTTAAAATATTGTTTTTCGTTTTAATTATATCTTTCATTTTGTGTTAAATTTCATTTAATATAAAGTATTATCTATCCTATTAAATCTAACATTTTATATAGTTCAATTAATTTAAGAACAATAGTAACATCTATTTCTTCTTTAAATTTATTAGCATATTCTTCTATATCAGTTAATGTATGTTCAGTTATTCCCATACTATGTAATGTTTCTATTAGTTCAGATTCTAGTATTAATCCTTTTAATACTAATCTCATTGAATTAATATCTTCTTCTACTCTAAATTTACCATTAGTAAGAACTACTAATTCAGTCCCTTTTTCATTAAACTCTTTATTTTTTACTTCATTTTCAAATATTTTTATATCCATATTCTACCTCGTAATTAAATAATAAGTTATCAACGATACAACACTTATTGTAATAACTATTAAAGAAATAATTATACTAATGCTAATGAATCCACCCCTACCTTGAGATGATTTTGGTTTTAATACTAAAGTATTATCATTTTTTTCTTGACTAAGTGAAACACCTGCAGCTTCTAAATTCAAAGGGTTTTCCATAAAATATATTTGATTTTGTGCTATCAATCTTTCAAACTTTTCCTTTTCCTCTTTGCTTTCCCATTGAATAAAATATTCTGAATTATTTTTTACTAATTCTTTTTTTACAAATTCTGAATAAGCTTCTTTTAGAACATCTGGAACATCTTCTTTATAATATTTTGCATTAGCTGAAGCTTTTGATAATGTTTCAAAATCAATTTCTTTATTACTTTTATTTACAATATAATGACCTACTTCAGTTAAAAATTGGACATAAAATGATTCATCTACTTTAAAGTTCTTTTTTTGAATGTAAGGAAGAATTTTATTATAACCATTCTTATCATTTTTTCTAAAAAATATAACGATATCATTATAAATTTCACTATATGCTTCTAATAGACACTTTTTAAAATCATTTTTATTATATTCTTTTTTCATTTGATTTTTAATTTTTTTATCTAGTAAAACATTAACTTTTTGAACAAATTCTTCAAAATTATGATTATCAAGTATGTAATCAGTTTCTGTTAATTCAAACATAAGTGATGATTTTTGCATACTATCAAATGTTCTTAAAGCAAAATCATAAGTATCACCTATATTGTCATTATTATCCCAGGTTGCATCAGCTATATAGTAACCATCAATATTATATTTTTCATCTTTAAGATTTACAATGGTTCTAGCATGACCTCCCAAATATTTGCTTTTATCATTTTCTATACCATATACACTAGTATTGTAATAACTTGATTCAATTCCTACTCTTTCTAATAATTCCACTAACAAATTAGAATAACCAGCACAAACAATGTATTCATTATCTATTATGTATCTTATGTCCCTTGATTGATTTAAATCTTCATCGTTTTCTTTATATGGTTTGAATTTTTTTACAATATTATAAACAGCGAGGTATTTTTCAAATGGACTTAAAGAACTATCTCTTATATCTCTAACTAACTTATCAAATTTTTCGTTTTCATGAATATACTCTTCTATCGTATAAAAATTAGCATCACAAATTACTTTCAAATTATAGTCTGTATATTTTTCTAATTCAGGAATATATTTAGATAAACCATATCTAGTGCCTATTCTAAAATCAACATTAACATTTTTACCTAACTCTTTAAAAGTTTTTAATACTTCAAAACATTTTTGATAATATGCATCATCGTATATCTCATTATGTGAAGCTAATAAGGATACTTTTACATTATCTTTTATAAATTTAATATTTTTCAATTCTTCTAATGACAATTCAGAAATATCCAAAGAAAACTTTTCCTTTTCTTCTAAGTCTTTTTTAGTATATTCATTTAATAAACGGCTATCATTAATAAGTTCTTTATTTCTATTTTTTTCTAAATAAACATCAATATAACTATCTTTTATTTTTTGCAATTGTTCATCAGTTAAATCAACATCATTAATAGTTACACTATTACAATTTGCCAGTGCTACATCTAATAATTCATCACTAAAATATAAAGCATCTATAATTATAAATCTCGGATGCTGCTGCTCTATATACTCTATTGTCCTTTTTCCCATTTCAGTAATAATATAGTCTTTGCTTTTTTCAAATTCTTTAGTTGAAATAATAATATTTTTAGAAAAAAATAATGGCTCTTTTTCAACTAAAATAGAATGGTTATCATTAATATAATTTAATCCCTGATTTCTTTTCTGGTATCTCGCTTCTAATATGGATTCAGGAGTTTCATCAGGTAAGTATTTGTCTTTTACTTCTATATTGTTAAAATCTCGTGGTTCGATAAGTTGAAATAAATCCTTTATATTATTTAAATATTCATATCTATTTCCAAAAGATGTTTCCCATATATTAATAATTTCCATTTTAAATCATCCTTACTATTGTTATTTTTATTATATCATAGCAATTATTACTTTGGCATTAAAAAAATACAATATTTGCTATTGCATTTTTTGAATACTTGGTTAGACTTAATTTTGTGCTTAAACCATTTTTTATCTATGTCTACCCGAACTAATTGTTTTATCTGGTTCATCCCAAACAATATTTTCATCATCAAAAGAAGACATATCCCATTCTTGTGGAATGCTTTGTTCAATTTGCTGTGGCATATCTTGAGAAACAGGTGCCATATTAGAAAATATTTGTTGTTGACTTTCCAATCTTGCTTTTGTTTTTTCTAAAGCTTTTTTATATCCTACTTTTAACTGTTCAATTGTTTCAGGAGTTAAAGTTCTTTCAAAATTTCTATTTAATCTTACCGCTTGTTTTTCAACATCAAAACAACCAATAATAAATTTAGGATCTAAATAGTTAGTACCATTACCATTTGATTGTATTTTTTGAGTATAAAATGCGCCAAACATTTCACCATCCATATCGGAACGATCACCCATTTGATTGATATATTCAGTTGGAATTCTTGCAATGATTATTTTTTTAGAATCCTGATGTTGCCAATTATTAAGTT
>CAJOQL010000073.1 GCA_905236935.1 uncultured Bacilli bacterium | reverse complement strand
ATTAAATTATTTAACTTATTATTTAATTCATTAATTTCATTATTTTCATTTTTAAAATATTTATTTATAACAATATCTTTTGGTAACAATTCAGAATCAAATTCATTTTTCTTTATATTACCTTTTTTATCTTTAGCAAATGTTAATGATGGAATCCATCCATTATCAGTTACCATATATAAATCATCTTTAAATGTTTCTTCATAATATTTCATCAGATATTCATAAGCATCATATTTATTAATTAAAATATCATCATTAAATATTTTTAATAGTTTATCTGATATTGTTTCAATTAATTCTTTTACTCTTATAGTATTATTTAAGTTCAATAATTTGTCTTCAATATCTTTTTCCCATGATTTAATTCTTGCTCTAACTGTTTCAAAATAATCATTTATTTCATTAGATTGTTTTATTATTTCAGATATATTATCTTTATCAACATTTAAATTGTAATAACCTTTTTTAGAATTATTTGAGAATAACTCATTCTTTAAATTAGGAGCTACTTTCCAATAATTATCAAATCCATTAACATCTATCACAGGAATTCCGCCTAACAAATGAGCTTTTAAATCTGGTTTCATTTCTTCAACAGATGCATCAACATATCTAGGAATATTTAAGTTATACTCTTCTGCTTCAATATCTTCCATTGGAACATTTTTAGAATACTTTTCTTCTTCTATTCTTCCAGTATATGTATCTATTATTTTTTTAATATCTTGTTCTCTTAATTTATTTTTATTTCCATCTTTAACAAAGTTCTTACTTGCATCAATAATAAATACATTTTTTCTATAAGGTGCATCTTTTTTATCTAGCACGATTATACAGGCTGGTATTCCTGTTCCGTAGAATAAGTTTGCAGGTAATCCAATGATTCCTTCAATATATCCTTTTTTAATAAGATTCTTTCTTATAAGTTCTTCTTGTCCACCTCTAAATAATACTCCATGAGGCAATATTATTGCTGCTCTACCATGATCTGGATCCATAGATTTTAGCATATGTAATAAGAATGCATAATCTGCACATCCTTCTGGTGGCATACCAAATCCAGTAAATCTATCGTAAGTTTCTTCTAAGTCTGTATTCCATTTTTTTACGGAGAATGGAGGATTTGCTACACAAAAATCAAATGTTTTAAGTCTGCCATTTTCTAAAAATTGTGGATTTGTTAATGTATTGCCATTTTTTATTGATGCAGTTTCGTTTCCGTGTAAGAACATATTCATCACACATAGTCCAGTTGTATTTGCATCTTTTTCTTGACCATATAAACGTGCTATTTTGTTTTTACCTACTTCTGCACCTGCTTTTAATAATAGCGATCCTGAGCCACATGCCATATCATAAATATGGACGTTTCTATCTTGGTCATTTTGTTTAAAGCTAGAGATATTTAAAATTTTAGCCATAATTCTTGAAACTTCAGAAGGAGTATAAAATTGTCCTTTACTTTTTCCTGCCTCAGTAGCGAACTTCTTCATTAAATATTCATATGCATCTCCAAGAATATCATCATCATCTGCTCTATTATTACTAAAGTCTAAATCCTTATCTTGGAATATTTCAATAAGACCAGTAAGTGCGTCAACCATGTCTTTACCTTTTCCAAGTTTATTTTCATCATTAAAATCTACTACATCGATTATTCCCTGCAAATCATTTTCTTCTGCTATTTTTGCTAATATTGTATTAAACTCTTCTCCTATGTTTTTCTTCCCTTTTAAAGAAATCATAGTATTAAAATTTGCATCTGCAGGAACTTCAATTAATGAATTCTCCTTACCATAATATTTATCAGTTATAACTTTCATAAATAAAATGATTAATACATAATCTTTATATTGTGTTGCATCCATTCCACCTTTACTTCTTAGTGTATTGCAACTATCCCACAATTTACTATATAATGAACTTTTTTTAACAGCCATACTTTTTTACCTCTACTTTCAATTAATCTTCTCTATATTCTATTTTAAAATAAGGATTCATACTATGCTTACTTGCTAGCGATAAACTATCGCCAGAAGATAAAATAAAACACCTACTCATTACATCATTTTCAGCTCGTTCAAAATTTGTTATTTTAAACCAACACCCAACTTTGTCTGTTTCTTTTCTATAATACTCAGGAATTTTATCAAGCTCAGGAATTTCATTTTGTTGAAAGTCATTAAAATGTACCCAATATCTTTCTGGTGTTCCACTCTTTATTAATAAAAACTTCGGATCGTCACTCTTCATTTGTTCTTCAATTATTTCTTTTGAAATTCTATTTCCAAATTTTCCGTACCAAACATATCCATACTTTTCTATAATTTGTTTGTGATGATATAACATTCCTTCTTCAGGAGCATAATTATCAGAATATCTTAATGCTATTGTTTTCATTATTTCACCACCTACACAAATAACTGTTTTGCCATAGTTATCCACACATATAATTATAGCATAAAATCGCTAAATTTTTGATATTTGACTTGCTTTTTATTACAAAATTCAAAATATTGTATGAATAAGTTGACTAATTTTAAAATTTAAGTGATTAATACATACGGAGGTGCTTATGTTAAGAAAATGTACTGACGAAGATAT
>CAJOQL010000072.1 GCA_905236935.1 uncultured Bacilli bacterium | reverse complement strand
GTAATAAAAAATATAACATGCAAGAATCTATTCCTTATGAGAGTGCTAAACCAATGTATTTAGTAGATGATGTAGATAATCAAGAATTATTAAATTTAAAAAAATTAGATGATGAAATAATAGAAGAATTAAATAGAGAATTAATTACAAAATATATTGATAAAATCGTAGTTTATGAAGAAGACAATGTAGATGTAATTTTAAAATATGAAAGAGAATTAATAAAATAATGTGATATAATTAAATAGATTTAAAGGAGTTGATTCCAATGAACGAAAATGAAGATAAAGTGTTTAATAAAACGGTTATCAATTGGTACCCAGGCCATATGGAAAAAACTAAAAGAGAACTAGCTAAAATAATGCCACTTGCTGATATAGTATTTGAAGTAATTGATGCTAGAATGCCAAATTCTTCTAAGATTATTGATATAGATACTTTAATAAAAAATAAAGAGCGTATTTTAATTATGACTAAAAAAGATTTATGCGATTTAGAAGAAACTAACAAATGGATAAAGTATTATGAAAATTTAAGTTATAAAGTAGTTATAGTTAATTTAAATGACAATAATGATTATAAAAAAATATTAATTAAAACAAATGAGGTTATAAAAACTATAAATGAAAAAAGGGCCTTAAAAGGAATGAAACCTAAAGAGATTAAATCTATTGTTATTGGGATTCCTAATGTAGGTAAAAGTACATTAATTAATAAACTTGCTGGTAAAAAGATAGCTAAAGTAGGAAACCAGCCAGGAGTAACACGAGCTCTTACTTGGCTTAATACTAAAGAAAAGATGGTTATTTTAGATACTCCTGGTATATTATGGCCAAAAATTGATAATGAAAAGCAAGGCTTAAATTTAGCAGCAATGAGCGCGATAAGTGTAAATGTTATTCCATTATTAGATGTAGCAGTTTATATTCTAAAAACTTTAAGTAAATATTATCCTAATATATTAAAAGAAAGATTTAAAATAGATAGTTATGATGATAATTCATTTGAAATAATAGCTAAAAATATAGGAGCAATTAAGAATAATGAAGTTGATTATAAAAGAGTTGCTGCATATATTATTAATGAGTTAAAAAGTGAAAAGATAAAAGGTATAACTTTTGATAGAAAAGATGATTAAGTTTGAAAAAAGAAGATATTATTAAAAATTTAAAAAAATTAAAATTAAATAAAAAGGACTTCATTATAATTAGTGGAGCTTCTTTAGTTTTACAAGATGTGATAGATTCAACAAATGATATTGATTTAACATGTAATAGTGATTTTTATGAAAAAATTGATTGGCCAGTCAAAATTGGAGCTTTTGATGTAGAAATAAAATATAATGATGTTTTTGAAATAGGATCAAATTTATATGATGAAAATAATGTCGTAATTATTGATGGCTATAAATGTATGAATTTAGAAAAATGTTTAGAAATTAAAAAAGAATTAAATAGAACTAAAGATAAAAAAGTAATTGAAAAGTTAGAATTAATTCTTGCTAAAGATGATAATTATCGTTATGAAAGAAAATTAAATAACAAAGGTATAAATTTAATTGCTGGGGTAGATGAAGTAGGTCGAGGTCCTTTAGTAGGCCCAGTAGTAACTGCAGCAGTTATCTTGCCAAAAGATTATCATTTAGAAGGTCTTACTGATTCAAAGAAATTAACTGAAGAAAAAAGAAATGAATATTATAAAATTATAATGAGGGATGCAATAGATGTTTCAGTTGGAATTAAAGGTGCTGATGTAATTGACAAGGTAAATATTTATGAAGCAACTAGACTTGCTATGTATGAAGCAATTGATAAACTTGAAATAAAACCAGAACATATATTAATTGATGCTATGAAATTACCAAATTTAAGTATTCCTTCAACAAGTATAATAAAAGGGGATATTAAAAGTGAAAGTATAGCAGCTGCTTCTGTAATTGCTAAAGTTACAAGAGATTCTATGATGTATGAATTAGGTGAAAAATTTCCTGAATATGGTTTTGATAAGCATAAAGGATATCCTACTAAAGAGCATTTATCAAATATAAAAAAATATGGTTTACTTGACAATTATAGGTTTACTTTTGGGCCCGTTAGTGATTTAATAAAGCAAGGTGGTAAATATGAAAAGGAGATTAGGAAAACAAATATTTAAAAATGCAGTTATTTATTCTTTATACATTTTTTTATTAGAAATAGTTGTAAAGATAAATACTGATAATAATATACTTGATTGGAGTACTTTAAGAATATTAATAAGTTCAAGTGTAATTGGAATTATTTTAGGCCTTTTCATGTCTTTATTTAAATGTAAAACTGCTAAAATATTAGGTACAATTTTAACTTTATTATTAAGTATATATACTTGGGCAGAAATCAATTTATATAATTATTTAGGCTTTTTTATGGGAATTGGTAATGCTGAACAAGGAACTAAAATTATAGATTATATTAAGGATTATATTCAATCTGCTAAGTTAATTAGCTTACTTGTATTGGTGCCATTTGTAATATACATAGTATATATTTGGTTTTTGGATAGTTATTTAACAAGAAAAAAACTAGATCGAACTAGCGTATTTGTATTTAAAAGAGATACTTTTGGTAGAAAAAGTCTATCGCTTGCAGTATGTGCTTTTATTTTATTATTTTTGTCTGGTTTGTATTATTTATCATTAGATGCATCATTTATGCAAAATAAATTGCAAAGTATAAAGAATTCTTCTTTAATTAAAACCAGTGATAATTCTAATTTATCGGTAACTCAATTTGGGGTTTTTACTTATGCTTTATCTGATATAGCGATAAGTACTTTTGATATTGAAGAAGATGAAGTAGTAATTATTGCAAATCATGATAAAGAAGAAGAGGAAATCACTAATTATACTAGAACAATTGATGATTCTGCTTGGAAGATGCTTATTGAAAATGAGAAAGATACAACTAATAATAAACTTAATAATTATTTTATAAATCGTAATATAACTGATAAGAATGAATATACAGGAATATTTGAAGGTAAAAATTTAATAGTAGTATTAATGGAATCTGTTAATATGATATCTATTAATGAGAAAGAGTATCCAACTTTATATAAAATTTATAATGAAGGTATTAGTTTTAGAAATAATTATTCACCTAGAAATAATTGTAGTACTGGTAATAATGAAATGACTGTTATGACTTCACTTTTTACAATTAATAATACTTGTACTGCTAATAAGTATAAGAACAATGTTTATCCTGAAGCAATATTTAATATTTTTAATAATGCTGGATATAATACAACTAGTTATCATGATTATAGTGAAGCATATTATTATAGAAAAACTATTCATCCTAATATGGGAAGTATGAAATATTACAATGTTTCTGATTTGGGTATTAAATGGAATAGCAAGTATGAAGAATGGCCTTCTGATGTTGATTTAATTGAAAAAGCTACTCCAAAGTTTATTAATGAAGATAAGTTTATGGCATTTTTAATTGGGGTTACTACTCATCAACCATATACAGTTGATAGTGAATATGGAAATAAGAGTTTAAATTTATTAAAGGAATATAATTATAGTAAGTCAGTAAAAAGATATATGTCTAAGATGAAAGAATTGGATAAAGCAATGGAATTATTGCTTAAAAAGTTAGAGGATGCTGGTAAGCTTGAAGATACTGTTATCGCGCTTTTTGCTGATCATTATCCTTATGGACTTTCTACTAAACAAATTAATGAGGTTTTAGATTATGATGTAAGCATTAATAAAGAGGTTGATAGAACTCCAATGGTTATATATAATGCTGGCACTCCAAGCAAACAAATTACTAAATATACATCAATTATTGATTTATTACCAACTCTACTAAATATGTTTAATTTAAATTATGATCCAAGACTTTATTTAGGAACTGATATCATGTCTGATAATCATGGTATTACTGTATTTGCTGATGGTTCATGGCAAGATGAAAGAGGTTTTTATAGTGCTACTAATGGTAAGTTTAAAGCGTCTGATGGAATGGATGCATATACTGATTCTGAACTTATGGATATTAATAATGAGATTAACGCTAGACAAAAAATGAGTGCTTTAGCTATTAAAAATGATTATTTTAAGTATTTAGATAAAGGATTAAAACGTTATGAAGAAGAACTTAATAAACAAAATAATGAGAGTGTGGAAAATTCTGATGAAAGTAATGGGCTTAAAGAAAGTGAGGAAAACTAATGAATTTAGTAATTGTTGAGTCCCCTAGTAAAACAAAAACAATTGGTAAATACTTAGGTAGCAATTATAAAGTTGTATCTAGTAAAGGCCATATTAGAGATTTAGCAACTACAGGAAAATATGGGCTTGGGATTGATGTTGAAAATGATTTTAAGCCAAATTATACTACAATTAAAGGAAAAGCAAGTGTTATTAAAGAACTAAAAAAAGATGCTGAAAATTGTGACAAAGTTTATTTAGCTACCGACCCAGATAGAGAGGGAGAGGCAATAAGCTGGCATCTATATGATGCTTTAAAGCTAAAAAATTCTGACTATGATAGGGTAGTTTTTAATGAAATTACTCATGATGCAGTAATAAGTGCATTTAATAATCCTCGTAAAATAGATGATAATTTAGTTAAGAGTCAAGAAACTAGAAGAATGTTAGATCGAATTATTGGTTTTAGATTATCTAAATTAATGCAATCTAAAACTGGCGGTAAATCAGCAGGTCGTGTACAAAGTGTTGCTTTAAAACTAATTGTTGATAGAGAAAGAGAAATAAATGCTTTTGTTCCAGAAGAGTATTGGACAATTAAAGCAGTTTTTTCTAATTTTGAAGCAAACTTAGAAAAGTATAAAACTAAAAAGATTGAAATTAAAAATGAAGATGAAGCAAATAGAATATTAAATGATTTATCTGATAAGTTTAATATAGAGTCTATTGAAAAGAAAGAAAAAATTAAAAAAGGAGTTATGCCTTTTACAACTTCAACGCTGCAACAGGCGTGTAGCAATAAGTTTAATTTTGGAGCATCTAAAACGATGAGAATTGCTCAAAAATTATATGAAAGTGTAGATATTGGTACGGAAACAGTAGGTTTAATTACTTATATGCGTACAGATTCTTTAAGATTATCTGATGTTTTTGTAAATGATGCTCATGCGTATATTGAAAAGAATTTTGGCAAGGAGTATGTTGGTCCAGTAAAGAAAGCTAAAAGTAAGCAAAATGTTCAAGATGCTCATGAAGCAATTAGACCAACATCAATTGAAAGAACACCTGAATCTATTAAGCAGTATTTATCACCTGATGAATATAAAGTTTATAGTATTATTTATGCTCGTGCTCTTGCTTCAATTATGGCAGATGCTAAGGTTTTAGCAACTACTATACTTTTAGAAAATAATGATTATATTTTTAAAGCAACTGGTCAAATTGTAACTTTTAAAGGATTTTTAAATGTATATGAGAAATATATGGATAATGAAGATGTGGTTTTACCAGATTTAAGCAATGAAAAAGTTGTTATCAGTGACGAAATTCTAAAGGAGCAACATTTTACTAAACCGGCAGCTAGATATACTGAAGCATCATTAATTAAAGAATTAGAATCACTTGGAATTGGTAGACCATCTACTTATGCTAAAATTTTAGAAGTTATAAAAGAAAGAGCTTATGTTACTATTGAGGACAAAAAATTCATTCCGACTGAGGTTGGATTTGAAATAACTGATAAATTACAAGAATTTTTTTCAAATATTATAAATGTAGAATATACTGCTAATATGGAAAATGATTTAGATTTAATTGCAGATGAAAAACAAGATAATATAAAAGTATTAAAAGAATTTTACAATACATTTGAGCCACTAGTAAAAAAAGCATTTGATGAAATGGAAAAGAAGGCTCCGGAAGAGACTGGGGAAGTTTGCCCAGATTGTGGCAATGCTTTAGTTATTAGGAGTGGAAAGTTCGGAAAGTTTACGGCATGCTCTAATTATCCAACTTGTAAATTTATAAAAAAGGAAGAGAAAGAAAAAAATGTAATTTGCGAATGCCCATCATGCGGCCATAATATTATTGAAAAAAGAAGTCGTAAGGGTAAAGCATTTTATGGATGTGATAATTATCCAGTATGTAAAATCGCTTATTGGGATAAACCTACTGGGGAAAAATGTCCAAATTGTGGTGCTCTTTTAGTTGAACATATTAAGAAGGTTAAATGTTCAAATTGTGATTATATAAGAGATTAAAATGGAATATCTAATAGGTATTCTTTTTTAAATAAAAAAATCGAACCATTAGATTCGATTAATTTCATAATTGGTACGATGGGATAGTATATCCGAAACCTTAGGAATAGTTGATAAACAACTAATCACTAAAATAATAATAGCATATATTAAACTTTTAGTAAATAAATAATAGTTTATTTATAAATTATTATATTACATTAAAATCTTCTTAAAGATTTTACATATTCTTGTTCTCTTTCTTCTTCTGATTTCTGAAACCACCAATTATTGTAATCATTATTAATTCCTTTTTCAAATAGTGCTCTATTAGAATTTAGAAATGCCATCCAATCTTTATTAAATTCTATGCACCACCAAAAATTAGTTCTTAGTTTCTTGAAGCCTGTATCTTTTATAGATGAATTTGGTATTTTTTCTAATTCTGAATATTCTTTCAAATGATAAGGATTATTTATAAATGAAACTAATCCCTCTAATATTTCAGCTGCTGACTCTTGATTTGAAAATAATACTAATTCATTATTTTCTTTTGTATAAATTCCTGTGGGTGTATAGATATATTTATCGAAATCATGCATAATTCTTCTAAAAGATTTTGGAATAGC
>CAJOQL010000071.1 GCA_905236935.1 uncultured Bacilli bacterium | reverse complement strand
TATATGTATTACCATTTTTTATTAACTTTTCAGTTGTGGCTTCTTCACTTACTAATTTTAAACCACTTCCATAATTTAATGTATATTTAAATGATCTAACCAATGTATTTTTATTTATTTCATACTCTACGTGGCATACTATTCTATCACCAATATTAACATTTTTTGCAACTTTATAATTATTTGCTTTAACTGATTCTTCTGTATAACAGCTTCCCATACTTAAAAAACCAGAACTATATTTTTTAAAAGTTGAATTTGATACTTCCCATATATTTTTCCATTTGGCTTTCAAAATAATATCTGAACTAACTTGATCATTAAAATTGTATTTTTTGCCATTTAGTTCCCAATAAGAAAAACTATGATTTTCTTTTGTTGGTACAGTAGGTTCTATAACTCTTTCACCTTTTTTAATTATTTGTTTTTCAACAGTTGTACCACCATCAGAATCAAATGACACTATATATGTTTCAGCCTCTTTTTCTTTCCATTTTGCTTTTAAAGTCAAGTCACTATTTGGTGCTACAGAAAAGTCAAATAATAATTCGTTTTGATACCATCCCAAAAATGAATAACCTTCTTTTTCTGGATCTTTTGGATACGGTACTAATTCATTTTCATTTATTGTTGCTTTATCAATTAATGTTCCTCCATCACTATCAAAAATAATATTATATTTTTTCTTAATATTTTCACCTGCATTATTTGTTATATTATCATTTGTTTTGTTATTTTCACAACCTGTTATCAAAAAACAAGACATAATAATAAATACTATCAATATAATTCTTTTATTCATATCAAACATCACTCCTTATTTTCATATAAACATAAATTATAATTAGATTTATATTAATTTTATCAATCTAACTTCTTTTAGCTTGTTGTAAAATGTACCATATCTATTATAGATTATACTATTAATTTTTTATTTTGCAAATAGTCAATATTTTAATATGCTATTTCCCCTAGTTTTATTAGATTAACCCAAGTAAATGAAATAATGTAATTAGGTGAAAAATATGATTGTAAAAAATTTTAGAGAAAGTAGAGAAATTAATGATTTAAAACAAAAAGATATCGCAAAATTATTTAATGTCCATTTTTCTACTGTTTCAGGATGGGAAACTGGAAAAGATACAATTCCAATTGAAAGATTAATTGAATATGCAAATAATTACAATTATAGTTTAGATTATTTATTTGGTATTAATAATAAAAATGAATAGTACCTCCCATTAAGTATTGATTTACAACTTATTGCAAAAAATTTAAGGTGGATCAGAAAAAATAATAATTTAACGCAAGCAGAATTATTAGTAGTCATTATACTATATAGATACAGAAAAATAACGTTACAACATTATTAATACCCATAGGGTAATATAATGTCATAACGTCATTTTATTAATTATCTAGCTTTATTCCATCTATTGCATTATCATAAATCCATTGTTTTAAATCAGTATTATCTCCAGTTTCATAATATTTAATTAGTTTTTCATAAAATATTGATTGAATTTCTTGTGCTATTGTTATAATTCCACATCCATTATCTATCATAATTTTATTAGCAAATAACATTGCTACTCTCTTATTACCATCTAAAAACATTTGTCTTCTCATTATCCATAACATTATCTCTATTGCTATTTCAGTTTTACTTTTTTCTTCTTGATTTAATAAGCTTTCTAATTCTTCCTTTATTTGACTTTCAATAGGGAATTGTGGTTTCCAAGTAGTTCCACCAATATTAACAGGTGCTGTTCTTATTTTACCTAATAAAGTATCTGGAACTAGCTTATCACAAGTTAACTTATGAATATGAGATAAAGCCTTAAAATCATATTCAATATCTTCATTTTCTAAAATAAATTCCCATGCATATTTTAGATTATTAATAGCAATTATATTATCTACAGTAAGGCCATTAACAACTCCACCATCATATATTGCTTGAGTTTCTGGATAAGTTACACCTATTCCTTCTAAATTAGCACTTTTCCATATATAATCCACTATATTTCTTTTTGCAATAAATATATTCTCTTCTCTTGTTAAATTAAATTTATTATTCATAAAATAATCACTTCCATTACTAATAATAATTATTTACAAAAACGAGAGTCAATTATTCATGACTCTCTTTCAGGGGGTTTTGGTTGTCACCACTAGTATAAAAAACTAGAGGTACAAGCATGACATCTCTATCATGCTAAAATAATCATATAAAAATTTTAGTAATTTGTCAATTTATTATTTTAATATTTACTAAATATTATAATTATTTTACAGGATTTACTTTCTTTAATTCTTCATAATATAGAACCTCAGAAACCATCATATAAGGTCCAACATAAATATAACCAAGACCTAAAGTTACTATGCCTAAAAGATGCCATAAAATAAAACTTAATTGAAAGATTACATAATCCCATTTATAGCCCTTCATCATAGCTTTACTTCTTCTAATACATTCCATAGCATCACTTTCGCCATCAACCATAATTAGCATAGCCATACTATAACTAATAGCAGCAATAATACCTGGAATTATAAATAGAAGACTCCATAAGAAAGAAAATAATCCAACTAAGAAATCTAATGCAAATATTGGCCAAAATTTACTAAATTGAGTAAACAAAATTTTTAAATCATAAGGTTCTTTTCTTACAAATTTAACTATATAAACTAAAAGTCCAAATTCAATTGGAAGCATAGCTAAACCTACAACTAAAGAAAATAAAACCATTCCATAATTTGATTGAATTTCAGTTATACTAAGTGTTTCATTAGACATATCTACATTTATTCCAGTTGTTGATCCACCAGTAATAGCACTAATAACACCAGAAATAAGTGCAATAATTAAAACTGGTTTTAAAAGGTTCCATAAATTACCTTTTATCATTTCTCTTGCTTCTTTCTTAATCTTCACCCTATTCATTTTTCTACCGCCTTTCCAATATAAGTATATCATTTAATCATTAAAATTTATACTAGAAATTAGTTCTCTTTGGTTTAAATAAAGATTTAAATTATTAATATTATTTTTTAAAAACTCTTCACTATCATCTTTACACTGCATTAATATTTTAAAATCATTCTTTAAATTAGCAATTTTAAATTCCATATCACCGCTCTGTCTAACTCCAAATAAATCCCCAGAGCCTCTAAGTTCAAAATCTTTTTCACTAATATAAAAACCATCATTACTTTCTTCAAGTATTTTTAACCTTGGTGTATCATAATCACTAATTAAAAAACATTTTGATTCTAATTCACTTCTACCTATTCTACCTCTTAACTGATGCAAAGTAGCAAGACCAAATCTTTCAGCATTAAAAACTACCATCATAGTAGCATTTCTTACATCAATTCCTACCTCTATAACAGTAGTAGAAATCAAGATTTTAATTTTATTATTTTTAAAATTATCCATTATTTCTGATTTTTCTTTACTAGAAAGTTTTCCATGTAATATCTCAATAGGAATTTTATAATTAAAAGCTATATTTAATTTATCATAAAGTTTAATTACGCTTTCCATATTAGTACTTTCCTCTTCATCTTCAATTAAAGGAGCTACTACATATATTTGATGACCATTTTTAATCTCTGTAAGCATCTCATTTAAAACAGTTTTAATGTTTTTATTAGTAAACACCTTTGTAAGTACATCCTTACGATTACTTGGTTTTGTTTTTATTTGTGAAATATCCATATCACCGTATAAAGTTAAAGCAAGCGTTCTTGGAATTGGAGTAGCACTCATATAAAGAATATCTACCATTTCACCTTTATTAGCAAGATTTTTTCTTTGATTAACACCAAATCTATGCTGTTCATCAGTTATAACTAATCCTAAATTTTTAAATTCAATTTTTTCATTTAAAACAGAATGAGTTCCAATTAAAACATCTACATTACCATCTTTTATTTCATCTAATATTAATTCTCTATCTTTTTTACTTACAGAGCTTGTTAATAATCTTACACTTATCTTATCTTCAAATAGTTTTTTCATATTGTTATAGTGTTGAACTGCCAAAATTTCAGTAGGTGCCATTAAGATACCTTCATATTTTGCTAAAGCATTCATATATAAAGCTAAAAAAGCAACTATAGTTTTTCCACTTCCAACATCACCTAAAAGCAATCTACTCATTCGTTTATTTGAGTTAAAATCTTTTTCAATATCTTCTATTGCATTAACTTGATCTGCTGTTAAAACAAAAGGAAGATTACTAATAAAATCATTAACTAAATCTTTATTAAACGCTTTTAGATATGTATTTGATTTATTAGATTTAAAAATCTTCATATAATTTATTTTTAACATAAAAGAAAATAATTCTTCATATGTAAGCATTAATTTTGCTTTTTTCAAATTTTCAATACTTGTTGGCTGATGCATTTCTTTAATAGCACTTATTTTATCTATTAATTTATATTTTTTCATTAAATAATCAGGAATATAATTTTTTACATAAATATTTTGTTTTAACACTTCATCTATAATTTTATTAAAAGTTACACGTTTAATACTAGAACTTAAATGATAAACTCCTTCTACTTTTTCTTTTAAAATAGGAGTTAATTTTATATCATTAGCCATAAATGAATTAGATTTTTTACTATATTTTCCTATAACTGAAATACATTTTCCAAGAACTAAATTTTGTTTCATAAACGCACGATTAAAAATAGTTACATTTATTAATGAATTATCAGTATTTAATTTAAAACTTAACTTATTTAAATTTTTCTTAATAAAAAATACTCTTATAGGACCTTCTACAATTCCATTAAGTAAAACTACATTATTTTCATCTACTTGAGACAAACTTACTGGCTTATAAACATTATAACGATAAGGAAAATAAGTAAGTAAATCAGTAGTATTAAATATGTTTAAATCATTTAAAGCAAGTATTGTTTTAGGCCCAATACCTTTTACGTCGTCTAGCATATATACCTCCTAATATTTTTAAAAAATTATACAAAAATTATTGACTTTTATCATCTTTTACATTAGTATATAAATCACCAATTCACTTAAAGGCGAATTGGTGCTAGTATCACACTAGCCAACCCCTTTTTATTCTTTGAGGCT
>CAJOQL010000070.1 GCA_905236935.1 uncultured Bacilli bacterium | reverse complement strand
TTACTATAAAGCTATCAATAATTGCAATCACAATGTAGAGTCTACTGAATTTATTGAATTTATGTTGAATATGATTGATAAAGTATTAGATGAAACAATTAGAACTAGCTCAGTTCCAATAACTGAAACTGGAATAAATATTAACAAACTACTTAATGTTATGGAATATAATGTTCCGATGACTGCAAATGAAATAATGGATAAATTAGGTATTAAATCAAAAGAAACTTTAAGATCAACATATCTTGATCCAGCGATAAAAGAAGGAATTGTTTCATTAACAATTCCAGACAAACCAACAAGTAAAAATCAAATGTATTACAAAATTTAATGACAGAACACGAATGTGTTCTGTTTTTAGTAATATTCTGATGTGATTATATAATGAAAATATGGTATAATTAAATATAGGAAGTGATAATGTGAGTCGAATCGAATATGAAATTAGGGTTCTAGAAATCGATAAGGATGAAATACAAAATAAGTTAAAAGAGTTAAATGCTGTATTAATAGAAGATGTATTTCAAAAAAGATATGTATATGATTTTAAACCTGTTATTTCTAGTAAATGGATTAGATTAAGAACAAATGGTTCAAAAACTACTCTTACAATTAAAAATGTAGAATCATCCAATATTGATGGAACAAGGGAAATCGAAATAGAAGTAAGTGATTTTGATACTACAAATGAAATATTACTAGAATTAGGATATACTCCTAGAGGAGTTCAAGAAAATAAAAGAATTAAGTATGACCTAAATGGAGTAGAAGTTGATATAGACACATGGCCTAAAATACCTACATATTTAGAAATAGAAGGAACAAGTGAAGAAGAAGTATATAATACACTCCAATTATTAGGTATTCCAAAGGAAAAAGCAACATCCTTAGATGTTCAAAGTATATATGAAGAAATATATGGTATTAATTTAGATAAAGAACCAAACATATCATTTGAAGAAAAATAAATTATTCGGAATATTAAGATATTAGGAATTGAGTAATCATTTCTATTATTAGTAAATTATAAGTAATTATATATGCTTTGTTAATATATGCTTCGTTAATTTACATCTTAAATTATAGTGCTATAATAATAGTTATTAAAAAGATTTATTTAGATTTGAGGTGATAATTAATATGTTTAGTGTTGCATCTATTATGAGGGGAAAACCAGTAGATTTTGAACGTGATGAACCATCAAAACGAAAACCAGTAGATTTTGAACCTGATGAACTATCAAAAACGAGATATTCTGAATACTTACAATGGTCTACAAATGAAACTCTAGAATTCGATCTTGAATCACCAGCTTCAGAACCTGAATACGCTAGATTTTACTACTATCCGCCATCAAGTACTCCTGGCCCTAATTTTCCTTATCCAGATTATGATGAAATGGAAAGATCAATGACTTCTCAGTCTAAAATATTAACGAAATCACCAAAATCTAACAGAAAATAATTATTAATAAATTTTATTTATAGAGTTAAAAACAAAACATTTGAAGAAAATAGAAAAATGGAATATAAAATACAATTATTTCATTAAATTTCTTAGATAAATTAGAAGATTATAAAAGCATTGCAAATTGGATAATTGACTCTGTAAATAGAAAAATGTTAAAAGCTATGGATAAAAAATTATAAAAACAATCGGAAGATTAAGATATTATGATAGAGATTAGAAAAAATTCTAGTCTTTTTTATTGCTCTGATTTTAGTAATATTGCTATTATTGGCTTTAATCATTTTTTTGCCATAATATAGATTTTAATATATAATAATTGCTAATTTGAGGTGAATACTATGGAAATATTAAATAGTATAGATGACTATTTATCAAATGATTTTTATAGATTTGATTTTTTTCAATTATATTCATTTACTACTGAAAATATCAATGGATATATGCAGTTTTTTGAATTAAAAGATAAATCTCTTTTAACTGTTGGGTCATCTTCTGATCAAGCAATTAATGCTACACTTGCTAGATGTAACGACATAACAGTTTGTGATATTTGCCCGTTAACTAAATATTTTTATTATTTAAAATTAGCTTCATTATTGGTTTTAAATAGAGAGGATTTTTTAAGCTTTTTATGTAAAAAACAGTGTGATATAGAATGTAATAAACATTTATTATCAAAGTCAATATTTAATAGAGTTAAGAACACTTTAAAGTCACTTGATTATGAATCTTATTATATATGGGAATACTTATTTATTAATTATGATAAAAAAGATATGGAAAAATTATTTAGAAGAGATATTAATGATTTAGAAAGTATTATATATTGCAATAGATATTTGAAAAATGATTATAATTATAATCATGCACGAGAAACAGTTATAAATGCTTCAATTGATTTTATAACAGAAGATATTACAAAATTATATATTAATAAGACATTTGATAATATTTGGCTTTCAAATGTTGCCCATTATTTAAATAGTCAAGGTATTGATGCTATGATTAAAAATTGTAGTAGAATGTTAAATGATAATGGTAAAATGTTACTATGTTATTTTTTTAATACTAGTATGACTATTAAAGGATTTCCTATTGAAGAATTATCAAGCACCATCTCAGCGCAAATTAAAATTCCGGGTATTTTAAAAGATGAAGTCAAAAATAGCATATTAGTATATACAAAAAATAATTTTATTAATTAATGTATAATAAAAAGTGTTTTGTTTGTCGGAATATTAAGTATTAGGTATTGAAAACTATTCTTTTATTTTTAAAAAATACAGTGACATTTACAGTGACATTTGTGGTATAATATGCTTTGAAAGAAAGTGGTAAAATGCATTTATTTGATAGAGTTAATCCAATATTTAATATAGATGACGAAACGAATGAATTATTAGTTAATATTGATTCAAAACTAAATGATATTAAAATAACAGATAAACAAAAAAGAAAATATATGGTTACAAAATCAAAAGTTAGATCAATTCATTCTTCACTTGCAATAGAAGCTAATTCATTATC
>CAJOQL010000069.1 GCA_905236935.1 uncultured Bacilli bacterium | reverse complement strand
TATGTTAATACCATATGTATTTTTAAAGATATTCAAAAGTTTTAAATCAAAGCTATTTTTTAAAATTATTTCTTTTAAATTTAGTTTTAATATTCTATTTAATAAAACGTCTTCAGTATGAGATAAAATCTCACTATAAATTTCTCCCGTTGATACATCAGCATAAGTTAAAGCATAAGCATATTCAAGATCTATTATACTACCAAGATAGTTAAAATCTTGACCATTTAAAAACTCTAAATCAACTAAAGTCCCTTTAGATACGACATTTATGACTTTTCTTTTAACCATTCCTTTGGCTTTTTTAGGATCTTCTACTTGCTCACATATTGCAACTTTAAAGCCTTTATTTACTGCTTTTTCTAAGTAGGCTTTTACAGCATGGTAAGGAACACCACACATTGGTACTCTTTCTTTTAACCCAGCATTTTTACCAGTTAGAGTTAATTCTAATTCATGAGAAGCAGTTATTCCATCTTCAAAAAATAATTCATAAAAATCACCTACTCGATAAAATAGTAGGACGTCTTCATAGTCTTTTTTGATGTCCATATATTGTTGCATCATAGGACTTAATTCATTGTAATCTACATCTTCTCTTCTCATAAATACTACCTCAAAAAGTATTTTATCACAAAATTAAAAAAACTGATATTTTTTATCAGTAATCATACATTATTTTTTCTTTATTAATAAACTATATACATCTTCAAAGGAAGAAACGTATATTACATTTAATTCAGTTAAAATAAATTCTGGAATATCTTCTTCATCTACTTTATTATCTATTGGAATAAATAACTTTTTAATTCCATTGTTATAAGCAGTTATTACTTTTTCTTTTAAATTAGCTACTTTTAATACTCTACCATATAAATCTAATGACCCTAAAAAGGCAATATTAGAATCTATTAGTTTATTACTAAATAAACTACATAAACTCATAGCAATTCCAAGAGAACCACTAGACCCATCTAATTTAAACTTATGAGTATCAAAATGAATGTGAATTCCATTAGTACTCTTTTTATAATCCATATAATTATTACTTTTTAAGTAGCTTTGAACAACTTTAATAGAATCTTTAAGTTCTTCCCCAATATTACCTGTAACATTAGAGTCATACATCATTGGAACCATAATAGATGATACTTTAATAAGTGCTCCCCCATAAGGAGAAACCCCAATTATATTAGTTTCACCTACTAAATTATGATTTTCTTTAAATTCAAATTTAGGTTTACCTAAAATCTCTTTTAGATTAGATGCTTCTTTAATATTATGAATTATCATATATCTAATAAGTTCATCTAAAATTCTTTCAAGTTCCCTTACTCCAGGTTCTTTAGTATAATTTTTAATTAAATTTAATATTTCATCCTCTGTAATATTAATTTTTCTAATATTATATTTTTTACAAATACTTGGAATTAAATAATTAAGAGCTATTTCTTTTTTATCAAAAGTAGTGTAATTATCTACCATTATTATTTCTAATCTATCTCTTAATACAGCAGGAATTGCATCAATATCATTAGCAGTTAAGATAAATAAAATATTGGATAAATCAAATGGTTCTTCAATGTAATTATCAATAAATTCTTTATTTTGGTTAGGGTCTAGTATATCAAGTAATACGCTTGCTGGGTCGCCTTTATAATCTTTAACCATTTTGTCTACTTCATCAATTAATATTACTGGGTTATTAGTATTACATTTAATTAAAGCCTCTATTATTTTACCAGGAGCTGCACCTAAATAAGTTCTTCTATGACCATTTAATTCGGCTGAATCATTTAATCCACCAACACTTATTTTATAAAATTCTCTTTTTAGAGCTGTTGCAATAGCTCTTGCAATCGTACTTTTACCAACACCAGGTGCTCCTATTAAACAAATAATTGGATTTTCTAAAGTTTTATTTTTATCTTTTAAAATAGCATACTCTAAAATTCTTCTTTTAACATTATCCATTTTATAATGAGAGGAATTTAAGATTTTACTTATCTTTTCTTCTTTAGATTCTTCTTTTGAAGATTTATTAAATGGTAGAGATAAAACAGTATCAATATAATTTCTAATTACAGATATTTCCGGATTATTACTTGGAGTATATTCGTATTTAGATATTTCATTTTCTAGTTTTTTCTTAATTTTATCTGCTACATCTAAAGCTTTTACTCTATCATAATAATTAATTATTTCTTCATCTTTTGATGATTTATTGCCAAGTTCAGCATTTAATTTATCAATTTTGGCTTTAATTAAGAATTCTTTTTGTTCATGTTCAAAATTTTCTCTTATTTCATCATCGATTTTATTATTAAGTTCAATCACTTCTAATTCTAGATTTAAATCTTTGATTAACATTTTAGCTCTAATATTTTCATCAAATTCATTCATGTAAAGAATTTTTTTATCCATTGGAAATTTTAAAAAACTAACTACTAAATCAGTTAAAGTATCCAGTGAAGTATTATCTTTAATTTTAGATAAAACACTATTAGATGTTTGACTTGATAGTGATATATACTTATTTAAAAGAGATATTATTTTATTTTTTAAAGCTTTTTGTTCTAAGCTTTCTTCCTCTTCAATAAAAATTCTTTTAATATTAGCAATTAAAATACTTTTATCTTCTTTATAATTAGTATATTTATTGATTTTTATACGATTTAATCCTTTTAATACAATACGATAATTCTTATTTGGTAAAACTACACATGATTTAATTTGTGCTAAAACTCCGATTTCAGGTAAATCAGCTATAGTAGGAGATTCTTCTAATGAATTGTTAGGAAGAATTACGATAACCTTTTTGTCAAAAGTACTAACTGATTTATCAATAACCTTTTCTGATAACTCATTACTTAGTTCT
>CAJOQL010000068.1 GCA_905236935.1 uncultured Bacilli bacterium | reverse complement strand
TTCTATATGACTTCTAACTTTATGTATTTGTGATATATCTTCTAACTCAAACTTATCAAAGGCTTGATAAACTGCTTCTGATATTTCAACTTTGTGAATAACTTTTAAGTTATCAACAAATTCTACTGTATAAGTATTTTTATCTTCATCAAATCCAAGTATATATGGATTATCATTACTTTTATTTCTCTTTGGTATGTTTACCATCTTTCCTCCTATCAACTCGAAATAAAATTCAAATTGATAGTTGTGGAGGTGCTCTACATTTTTTATTTATTGTTTTAATACAACTAAAAAAAGAGTAGATAATTATACTTTTTAAAGCATAACTATCTACTCTTTCAATAGAAACTTTTTTTATGGCAGAAAAAAACATATATTTAACAATATAGTGTTTTCCTATCCTTCTCATAAGCCTACCTCTTTAATATGAGCAAGGACCTTTTTATATAATAATTTGCAATAACATATAAAAAGAAGCTACTTAATAAATTAGTTAAAACATAATTTATTGTTGCCATGTCCATGCTATTATCTATAAAAATTAACAAGCAAGCTTATAAATATTTATTATATAAAAAGATTATTAACAACTTATTATTTTATCTAAGAAGGATTATAGCACTAAAAAAAGTGAACGGTATGTGAAACCAATTCACTCTTTTTTATATACATATCCAACTAAATAATAATATCTATTTAAATGCAAATATATCTTAATTATTCATACACAAATTTAAAATATCTTCATCAGAAATTAATTTATTATATCTGTCGTTATATTCACATATAAAGTTGTAGATATTATTTATATAATCATCAACTGTTGTTGCAGATTTTAATAATTTTTCGTCTAATATTTCAAGTCCACCTAAAATATATTGTTCATATATTCTATTACATTCTTCTTTTTCTATTGAATTATTGCTAAACCTAAAAGCATTATCCAATCTATTTTCAATAGATAATTTTTCTTTATCATAAAGAAGCATTATTAATTCATAATTAAAATTTAGTGTTTTTAATTCACGATTTAATTGGTCAAAATTTATTTTTTTAATATTATCTATTGCTGGGCTTTCGTCATCTCTTTTAGACATTTTACCATATAAATATCCTACGATTGGCGCAATTATTAGAACATCAATATTCCTTTCAAATAATTTAAATTTAGTTTCACTATCAATTTCAGCAGTTAATCTAGTAACAATATTAGCGTGTTTCCCTTTAAAAGTATAATCTCGTTCAAACATATTATTCACCAACCTTCATTATTTTGCTAGCAACTGGATATTCTTTATCTATTAATGAAACTTCATATTCTAATCCAATTTTTGACTGCATTTCATTTTTTGCAATATTTCCATCTGAATCTTTAATAAATATTATTACTTGCCTAGCAATATTTGGAATTACTTCACAAATATTTTTAATTCTTTTTTGATCGAATGATGAAAGCGGTGCATCCATAACTAACGGATACTCATCTGTAACAATACTTGCTTCTTCAGATTTATCATTTACTTTTTGTTTTGCTAAATTTATTACACCTACTATAAAAGCAAATATAATAGAATAGCTTTTTGCAGTATTCGCATCTATATTGGAAGTATTATCCTGAAGTTCGTTGACATAAGATGTTATTTTATATTTTTCATCAATATTTATGGTCATACCACCAGCATATATTTGTTTAAATAATTCATTAATCTGATCTTCTAATTTTTCTCTTGTTTTTGCTTCTTCGTAATCATAAGTTTGCTTAAATTTATTATATGCTGCTCTTGCGTATAATATTTGAGTTTCTAATAATTTATTTTTTTCAATCTTCATTTGTAATCTACTGATTTCAGCTTCTGCATCTTGTTTTTCTTTTTCTAATACACCATTTTGAATTTCCAATCTTTTTAATTGTTCTCTAAACTCTTTAATATTATTTTCCATATCATTTTGTCTATTCTTTAAGTCTTTAACTTTTGTATTTGAAGATTTTAAGATTGATTTATCAATTTCACCAATTTGATGTTCAATTTCTTCAATTTTATTACTGCATCCTCTAATTGTACTTAGCAATGATTCCATATTTGAAAAATAATTTTCACTACTTTTAATTAGCATACTTGATCTATCTTGAAATTGACTTATTGCACTTCCTAATGATTGAGGAGGAATATATTTTAATAATTCCATTAGTTCTTGTACAGCATTAGATGTTGGATCAGATAAATCATTTCCACATATACATTTTTTTCTATTAATCAAATATTTAATAGTTTCATCTCTAACAGATGGAATACCTTTATCAACATTATCAGTATTTTTTAGTTCTATTAACGCATCATTTATAAGTTTTCTAGACAAAAAACCAAAAGTTTCTTTAGTAAAATTCAACATTAAAGTTGCTATTGTATTATTTTTATGACTAATTTCAGTTTGAAGATTATAATTTAACTGATTTAATTCTTGCTGTAATTTTTCTGTTTCTGCATAAGACAAAATTTCTATTTTTGTTTTTTCAACTTCCATTTCATAATAAGAAAGTTCATTTTCAATTCTATCAATTTCATGTGAATTTTTATCTATTTTTTCTGTATTATTATAAATAATATCTCTTAGTCTTCTTGTTTCACTATCTCCTTCAGCATCTAACTGGGCGTTATATTTACCAATTACACTATTCTTAACGTTTGGATTTAAATGTTCTATTGCTTTTGTTAATGCAGTTAAACCTAATATATTTTGAACTGCTGTTTTAAATTCTTCGCTTTTGCCACTATTAACTTCACCAGCCATTTTTTCTATTCTTTCACCATCAAAGAAAAAATATTTTGACAATGAATCAGGTAAAATACTTGATATAGTTGATAGATTTTTTAGTGGATTTACTATTACAGTTTGTCCATCAGCTTGCTTTTGATATATTTCAAGCACGGTATTTTCCGGTTTTACCACACCACCGGTATCTTTTTTATATACTTGTTTGCGAATAATTGTATAATCTATATTATTATGTTCAAGGTCTAATTTTACAATAACAGACTGATCTGTTCCACCCAGCATCTCATTCTCAACAACACTGTTAAGAACTGACTTATTTTTAAAACCATCAGTTTTAGAATATAATACCCATTGAAAAGCCTGAGCAAGAGTGGTTTTTCCTGCACCATTCTCAGCCATTACCAATGTAATATTTTTTTCTTTATCGGTAGAAAATTCAATAACATGTTCACCTTTAAACGGGCGGAAATTATTTAAAGTTAGTTTTTTTAGCAACATTTTATTTCCTCCTCTATTATTTTTTCTATTCTCTTTTTTATATCCTCATCGTTTAATTCTTTTGTTTTAACATTATTGTTTTCAAGAGTAATAATATTCTTTACTATACGAATTAATTTTTGATTATCAATTATAATTTGCTGTTCAGAATTTTGATTTTCTAACTGTTTTTCTTCATTATTCATAATAATTTACCTCCATATCAATTTCTTCTTCATAATTATCATCCTCATTTAATCTATATGCATCTATCAAGTCGTAGATTAACTTATCTGCTTCCATTTTACTCATTGCCAACCTATTAAATTCAATCATGCGATTCACTTCGTTTTTAACCATTGATTTTTCACACTTTATTTGCTCATAACTTAGGTTTATAGTTTCATCTAATGGTCTTGGCAAAGTTATGAAATCATATATAATTGCAAATTCTTTTCCGGGATACTTCCTTAGCACCCTACCTCGTCTTTGAATATATTCTTTTGGATTAGTTGTACTTGCTAAAATAAATGCAGTTTTTATTGCGGGAATATTAACTCCCTCATCCAAACATTTTATAGCAACTAATGCTTGTAAATAGTCACCGTCAAAAAACTTTCTTCTCAATAAATCTCTAGTATAACTATCTTCATTTGAGGTAAATTGTGATACATTCATTTGAAGCTTCTTTCCAAGTAGTTCTGTTATTGCGTCAATTTGCCTCATATCTTCGCCGCTCTCATCTTGTTCCGATATTTTTGTAGCACCACAATATACTAAAATATGATTATCATATTTATAAGGCTTTATTTCTCTTGCAAGTGTTGAGATCTTATTAAATGCACCAGCTACTAATCTTGACCTTTTCTGAGCAATTATTTTTCCTTTATCAGATAGTTTTGTTTTACCATTCTTTTTAACTATACATTTTGCAATTTCCTTAGACAAATTGTGATATTCTTCTAATTCTTCATCAGTTAAATATACAACAACTGGGTGATATTGATATGGAGTTAAAAATTTTTCACCATTTTTTCCTTTTATTGCATCTTCTAGAGTAAACTCAATACATTTTTTTCCAAAATAATCTAATAATGCTTGAGTTCCTTCTTCATCTCCATGACGTTCTAAAGTTGCCGAAAGTGCTAGTCTATAATTAAATTTGTCAGTTAATGTTTTTTTCAAATTTTCTGCACCAAAATTATGTGCTTCATCTACAACTAATAATACATCACCTCTAATATTGTTAATTTGAGATTGAATATATTCTGTTGCAAAAGTACCATTTGTACAAACAAAACAGAAAAAGTTTCTAACACCAAGATTATAATCCATTATTGCCATTTTTATTCTTTGTTTAAAATCCTTTTGTTCAGAAGAACTATGA
>CAJOQL010000067.1 GCA_905236935.1 uncultured Bacilli bacterium | reverse complement strand
TTGAAAAATCATTTGCAGATGCTATTTCAAATGAGCAACATGTAATAAAAAATGGTGGACATATAAATGCTGAAAGTGGTTATACAAAATTTGAAGAAATATTAAAAGTATTATAAAGATAAGAAAGTGTGTAATATGGAAGATAAAAAAGAAAAGTTGCCAAGTACAAGAATTCAGTGCGATACGTGAATTTTAGGAAAACTACACTCAAACCATTGAAAATACTGAATTTTTTGCATTGAGATTTTTACATGTATAATAAAATGAGGTGAAATTATGAATAATTTATTTGATTATTTTACTAGAGTAAAATTTGATGAAAAAGATTTAAGAAACATTCTAGAAACTTTAGTATCTGATTATCAATTTGCCGAGATAAAATCTTATAAAGTCATTGAAACAGGATATGAAGATTTTAATGTGTATTTAGAAACATTAAACAATAAATACGTTGTTAAATTTTTCTCAAACCACAGAAATATAGATAATATTAATCACTATATTAAGATAGTTGATTTGATAACAAAACAAGATTATTTAAATATACCTAAAGTATTTAAAAACAAAAATGGTATTTTAGAAGAGATAGCTTTTAATGATAATAAAATATATTGCTTTGTAATGGAATATATTAATGGAAATACTATATATGATTTAGATAAAAATATTGATTTAAAAACAATAATTAAAATAGTTTTTGATATATTAAAATATAACTGTGTTAACAAAGAATTAAAAGATTATTTAAACAGCTCAGATGCAAAAAGATTTAAGCAATATGATATGTGGAGTTATGAAAACTTTTTAGAAGAATATAACAATAAAAAGAAATATTTATCTGATGTTGATAAAGAATTAATTAAACCAATAGTTAGTTATTATAGTGATATGATAAATCGATATAAGAGGTATGATGAAAAGTTTAAAAATAAACCAGTTATGCCTCCTTATATGTCTGCGCATAATGATTTTATATCAACAAATATTATTCTAAAGGATAATATTGAACCATATTATATAGATTTTTCAGTATCATCGATTGCTTTGAATTTTGTTGATATAGCAATATTTGGATGTGATACGGTACTAAAAAAAGATATTACTTCAGAAGAATATGCAAAATATTTAAAAATAATTAGTTATATTCTATATAGAACTCATATTATGGAGTATAATTTATATCCAACTGCAGTAGCTGTACAACATGCTATTCATATTTTAATAGCTAATTATTATAAAGTTCATGAAGGAGTAGATTCTATCGAAAATGATTACTTCTTAAATCTTGGAAGAATGGGTATAAGATTTTTAGAAGAACAAAATTTAATAAATAAGCCAGTATTTAATTGGGTTAAAACTGGTGATTGGTATGAAAGATCAGAATTAAGTAATATATCAGAATACTCTAATACTAAAAGTGAAATAGAAAAATTAGGATTAAGCGATTTTATAGAAAAAAATATAAAAGAATACTTTAAACTATACAACAAAAATAAAAACGATGAAGGATATGCAAGTATTAAATTAGATGATTTATATCATAAGGGGTATGACTGGTTATATTCATGTATTGATAATGTAAAATCAAATGAAATAATAATGGCTATTTCATTCTGCAATGAAAATGAATGGAATGGTGAAAAAGAAGAAAATTTATGGACTAAACTTAATATAGAAGCTTTAAATAGAAATGTTATAATGAAGAGAATATTTGTATATCCAAATAATAAAAAGAACTTAGTAATTAATAATAGAGATATAAATAAATTTGTATCATATAAAAAAGATAATTTAGAACTTGGATTCATTTCGGAATCAAAAATAAATGAGACATTAAAAGAAAAAATAAATGAAATATATCCTGGAGTTTTAGTGTTTAATGATGATATAGCTTTTATTGATAATGCTAACGATCCTGAAAATAGAGGATACAATGTTTTTGATAAAGATAAAATTAATGAATATTATAAGATATACGAAATAGTGAAAAATAATTGTGACTAAAAATAAAGGAGTTGATCCAAATGAATGAAAATAAAACTAATATAAATTGGCTGCCTTGTATTTATACTGTACAAGGATTAAACCTTTATAAAATGGGACTGTTCAGTAAATAAGACCTTGCAAGTATTAATCAAAAAAGCAAAAATAATTAAAAAAATAGGTTAAAATATGCTCGTTTTTGATAGGAATTAGGGTACTGACTTGTAACACTCTGACACAATTTATATCAAAAGGAAAGAAG
>CAJOQL010000066.1 GCA_905236935.1 uncultured Bacilli bacterium | reverse complement strand
TCATATCATATTCCTGTATTTGAAGAAATCGATGCTTTTTCTAAATTAAAAATTGAAAGTGAGTTTCAAAAACTATCTCCAGGTGGTGCAATTAGTTATATTGAAACTCCAAACTTACAAAATAATATTCCTGCTGTAATAGATGTAATTAAATTTATCTATGATAATATTATGTATGCTGAACTTAATACTAAATCTGATTATTGCCAAGAATGTGGCTATGATGGTGAAATTCTATTAGATGATAATTTAGAGTGGTATTGTCCAAATTGTGGCAATCGTGATCATGATAAATTAAATGTTGCAAGAAGAACTTGCGGATACATTGGATCTAATTTCTGGAACAAAGGTAGAACTCAAGAAATCAAAGAAAGAGTATTACATATAGATAATAAAGTAGACTAATTATGAGATATAATTGCATTAGAAAAATGGATATTGCAGATGGACCTGGTGTTAGAGTTTCAATATTTATGCAAGGGTGTGCATTTCATTGCAAAAATTGTTTCAATTCTGAAACTTGGGACTTTGAAAAAGGGAAGGAATTTACAGATGAAGTTATCAATCACGTTTTAGATTTATGTAATGAAGATTACGTCGCTGGGCTTTCAATATTAGGTGGAGAACCAATGCATCCAAAAAATATTGAAGGAACAACTCGCTTAGCTAAAGCTTTTAAAGAAAGATATCCAAATAAAAACTTATGGATTTGGTCAGGATTTCTATTTGACAGAGATTTAAAAGATAAAGAGGTTCTTAAATATGTTGATGTTTTAGTTGATGGTCAATATGTTGATGAACTTCATGATTTTAGATTAAAATGGAGAGGTTCTGCCAATCAAAGAGTAATAGATGTTCAAAAGTCATTAAAAAAAGGAGATATAGTTTTATACACTAAATAGACTATATTTCTTTTTTATTAGCAGTTAATGTTTAATATTTAAAATTCTATAGAGAAAAATTTATCTTTTATGTCATAATTAAAAGAGTATATATAACTAAATAAACATTTTTAATACTACCAATAAATATATTTTAAGTATTTAATAAGAATTGTTATTTATTATATTTCTTTTTTTCTTGATTAAATTAAGCGTTAAAGTTAAAATATTTTATGAAGAAGGTGTTAGGATGAAAAAAATTAGTCTTTTACCAGCAGATTCATATATAGTTATTAATAAAACAATCCTAACTGAAGTAGATAAAAAGAATCTTATAAATTTATATGAGCCAATAATCGGCCCACTACCAATTAGCTTATATTTAACTTTATGGAGTGACTTAGATAAAAGCGAAACTATGAGTATAGACTACACTCATCATCACCTAATGACTTTTTTAAAAACTAAATTAGATGATATAAAAGAAGCAAGAGAAGCTCTAGAAGCCGTTGGTTTAATTAAAACCTACATAAAAAAAGATACGGATATTAATCATTACATATATGAATTATTTTCTCCTATAAGTGCTTATGAATTTTTCAATCATCCTGTTTTAAATATAGTTTTATATAATAACTTAGGTGAAAATGAATACAAAGCATTAGTAAAAAATTATAAGAAGAATATTAGTAGATATGATGATTATGAAGAAATAAGTTCAAAATTAAATGAAACCTTTAAATCAACAATTGGTAATATGTTTAATAATGATGATGTTAAAGCCAAAGAAGATGCTAAAACAGAGATATCTAATCTAATAGATTTTGATTTATTAGAATCAAGTATTCCTAATAAAGTATTAAGTGATAAAGCACTAAACAAAAGAATGAAAGATTTAATAAATTCTCTTGCCTTTATTTATAACTTAGACACTTTAAAACTATCTGAAATTATAAGACTTACTATTGATGAAAATGGAATGATTAATAAAGACAACCTAATCAAAGAAATTCGAAAATACTATGAGTATAATAATAGTGGTTCACTTCCAACTTTAATATACCGCACTCAACCAGACTATTTAAAAACACCAGAAGGAGATATTTCTAATAAAGGAAAGATGATTTATATATTTGAAAACACTACTCCATATGATTTTCTTAAAAGTAAGTATAAAAATAATAATCCTACTTCAAGTGATTTAAAATTATTAGAATATTTAGCCATTGATTTGGGAATGACCCCTGCTGTTATAAATGTTTTAATAGATTATATATTAAGAATTAATGATAACAAATTAAATAAAAAATTTCTTGAGCCAGTAGCAGCTCAGTGGACTAGACTTGGAATTAAAACTGCTCCTTCCGCTATGAAGGAAGCAGCCAAAGATTTTAAGAAAAAAACTAAAAAAGATATCCAAAAAGAAGGAGTTAAAATTCCTACTTGGTTTAATAGTAATATTATAAAAGATGATAACATTACTGAAGAAGAAAAATTAGAATTAGAAGCTCTAGAAGCTGCTTTAAAGGAGTTTAGATAATGAAAGAATTAAATAATAATATTAGTTTTAAAAATAATGATTTAGAGCATTCTTTAAAAAGTGCTTATGCAGTAGCTATAAAAAATGAAAATTTTAAAAAACTAGTAAATACTTTAAAAATAAAAGATAATATGGCTTATAAATATACCTCTAAACTTGAAAAAACTGTTGAAGAATTATCAAATTGTCAAAAATGCAAATCACTAAATATGTGTGCAAATACAGTAACTGGAATGGTTTATTATCCTAAAGTTAATGATGAAAATTTAGACTTTAATTATGTAGCTTGTAAATATATGAAAAAATATCTTGTCGATAATGAAGAAATTAAATCTAAATTTTTTGAAGTATCTACAGATATTAAAAAAGCTAGAATGAGCAATATTGAAGTAGATAAGGCTAGGGCAAATATTATTAAATGGCTAAAAGGATTTTACGATAATTTCAAAAAGAATCAAAAAGGTAAAGGATTATACTTATCAGGATCATTTGGTTCAGGCAAAACATATATGGTAAGTGCTTTACTTAATGAACTATCTAAAGAGGGATATTCTAGTATTATTGTTTATTACCCAGAATTACTTAGAAATTTAAAAGAAAGTCTTAATAATGAAGACTTTCCAACTCGCATCGAAGAAATAAAAAGATGTGATTTACTCCTTTTAGATGATATAGGAGCTGAAACAGTAAGTGCTTGGAATAGGGATGAAATACTAGGAACAATACTACAATATCGTATGGATAATGCTAAAAGTACTTTTTTTACATCCAATTTAACATTAGAAGATTTAGAAAATCATTTTATAATTAATTCTAAAAATGAAGAAAAAATTAAATCCAGAAGAATTATGGAAAGAATAAAACAACTAACAGAAAGTTTAGAATTAATAGGGGAAAATAAAAGAAAATAATCTCTAAATCATAATTATAATTTATAATATTTTATCAATAATTCCATATTTAAGGGCATCTTTAGGATTCATATAATAATCATGATCAGTATCTTTATTAATTTTATGAACTGACTGATTAGTTAAAGAAGCAAGCATATTATTTAGCTTCTTTTTTGTTTCTAAAATTCTTTCAGCATGAATTTTAATATCAGATGCCTTTCCTTCAGTTCCACCCAATACTTGATGAATCATTACCTCGGAGTTTGGTAGTGATAATCTTTTACCTTTAGTACCACTTGCTAAAATAATGGCAGCCATACTTGCACACATTCCAATACAGACAGTAGATACATTACTTTTTATATAATTCATTGTATCAATAATAGCAAGACCAGACGTTACTGAACCTCCTGGCGAATTAATATATATAAAGATGTCTTCGTTAGAAATACTATCTAAATATAGAAGCTCACTTACAACCAAACAAGACAAATCATCATTTATTTCACCATTTATAAAAATAATTCTATTATTTAAAAGCTTAGTATAAATATCATATATTTTTTCACCATTATAATTTTTTTCTAAAATATTTGGAATTAATAACATAATTTATCACCTAATATTATAATAGAAAAAATTTTAAAAATTTATTCAAAAAAAGAAGTATAAAACTTCTACATATTATTTATTCCCTGATTTACTTAATTGATAAGAAAGTTCATCAAATTTATCAATTATTTTATTAATTTCTAATGATAATTCATTAACTTTTTCTACGTATTCATCAGCTTCTTTACTTTCCCAAGCATTTTTTATATTTGGAATAATTTTAGATTGAATACTTCGACTAATTCTATTTAAATCATCTTTAATAATTTCAACCTTTTGACCAGTTAGATAATTTTTATTCATTTCATTCACCTTACCAACTTTTTTTACACTATTCTTATTAACCACAATACTATTCTAACAAAAAAAGTATTCATTGACAAGACATTAATAAAATGATTTAATTAATAATAGAGAGAAGGTATAGATATGATATTGCTAACTAATTTAATAAATAGAAATCTATCTATATTAAAAAAAGAGTCTTTTTCGCCAGAAACTGGATTAAATAATCAAGAACAAATGGCTTTTGTAATTGCCAATGAATTAGGAAAAAATGGATATACAGATAATGGAATATCTGGCATTTTAGCCAACATGGCAGTTGAATCAGATGGCCTTGACCCTACTAGATTAGCTTATACAGGCGAAGGAGCTTATGGATTATGTCAATGGCTTGGTGGTAGAAAAACCGCTATGGAAAGATTTACTAGTAATTATATTCAAAATAATGGATTAGATGCTAGCAATCCTTATGATCTTGCAAGAGCACAAACTGCATTTGTTGTTGAAGAGTTAAACAATACTCCAGAATACAGTTATTTAAATGGATTATTAAAAAATCCAGATACAGATTTCCAAACTGCGACAAATATGTTTGAAAATATATTTGAAGCTCCACAAGTTATTACAAATGGAAGAGGTTACGATGAAAAGGCTACTACAGCTATAGATTCATTATCTAGTGCCACTGCAAAATTAGCTACAAGTGATCTTAAAAGTAAAATTGCAAGCGGACAAATTACTACTACAAAAGATTTAATTAAATATAAAAATGATTTAAAATTGCCTGATGAAATTAAAGAAAATCTTTTTAATGATTTATATGCAGATGATGACGTCCAAGCAATTATAAAAGCATCAAATACTAATAATAGAAGAGTTGAAAGAACAGATGCTTTAAAGCAAAGAATGGAAGATGTTGTTAATCAAGAGTACAAAGAACAGGATGAAAGACTATCAGATAATGGTAAACCCACAACAGAAACTTCAACAACTAAAAGAGTAGAAAGAACCGATGCTTTAAAGCAAAGAATGGAAGATGCTGTTAATCAAGAGTACAAAGAACAAGCTGAAAGACTATCAGATAATGGAAAAAACACAACAGAATC
>CAJOQL010000065.1 GCA_905236935.1 uncultured Bacilli bacterium | reverse complement strand
TTTCTAACATTTACGACCGGAATAATTTATTACTCGCACCATCCGGAAGCGATTAACATTTCTCGCCTGGAATAATTTATTACCCGCGCCATCCAAGAGCGGTTAACATTTACATATTGAACTTCTTCAATGCAATATGAGTATACTATAAATTCTAGAAAATGTCAATTAGTATACCATTATTAGTATATTCATCATATATTTTATTATTCAAATTTATATAAGTAAGTAACTCTAATTTGTGGATTACTAGTAGTTGTGCCTTCCGAATTAGATATGTCGAACAATCAAAAATTGGGATTGATTTCAATTTTAGAAAAGAATCTGAATTAATATTCCAGATTCTCTATTATAATTTTTAGCAATATAATTTTGTGTACAAAAAGGTATTTGCCAAAATTCTTATTTTGTTTACTAATAATTAATTTCACTAGCTTGTATTCTAATTCCCAATTAATACTCTATTTAAATTTCTTTTATATAAATCCCATAAATTAGCTTTTCCTACACTTTCCTTTACAGTAATATCTATTTTCTTTAACACTTGGCCGTCAGATATAATTTCTAAATATCCTACTTTTTCTCCAACTTTTACTGGTGCTTTTACTGGATTTACTTTTATATTATAAGTATAATTTTTTTCTTCATTGATACTTTCCAAATTTGTGGCTTCTTCCATTAAACGCAAATCTACTATTTCTTTTTTACCATTTAAAACTTCAATATGGCCTAAATCTTTTTTTGTATCTAATATAGTTTTAATTTTATAATTAGTAAATCCATAGTTTAATAAATCAATTGTTTCACTATTACGTATTTGACTTGTAGGTTCTTTCATTAAAACGCTAATAAGTCTCATTCCACCTCTTTTAGCAGTTGCTGTTAAACAATAACCAGCATTTGAGGTGAATCCAGTTTTTAAGCCATCTAAACCATTATAATATTTGATTAATTTATTAGTGTTTACCATCCAAGTACTAGTTCCATCTGGCTTTTTTAAATATGCTTCATAAATACTAGAATATTTTAAAATATTTTCATGTTTTAGTAATTCTCTTGCCATTATAGCCATATCATGGGCTGTTGTATAATGATTAGGATCATCTAAACCATGAACATTAGCAAAATTAGTATTAATACATCCTAAGGCTTTAGCTTTTTCATTCATTTTATTTACAAATGCTCCAGTTGTTCCTGCTATTGCTTCAGCCATTGCTACTGCTGAATCATTAGCAGAGGCTACTGCAATAGATTTTAAAAGTTCTTCTGCTTTAATTTCGGTATTTGGTTGTAAAAAAACTTGGCTTCCTCCCATTGATGATGCATTAGCCGAAACTAAAATCTTATCTTCTAAACTAATTTTGCCTTCATCAATAGCTTCCATTATAAGAAGCATTGTCATGATTTTAGTCATTGAAGCTGGTGCCATTTTCTCATTAGATGATTTTTCATATAAAATTTTACCAGTTGTATATTCCATTAAGATGCCTGACGCAGCATTTTGTGCTAATGGAATTTCCTCTGCCCATACAAATAAAGGAAATACCAATAAAAATAAAATAATTAATAATCTTTTCATAAACCACCTTAATTAAATTTATTCTAAAAAAATAAAAAAAGACTTATAAATTAATGGGCATAAGTCCCATGTATTTTTTCTAAGTCTTCATTGGTTAAGTTATCAATAGTCCAATCATTATTTACTTTTGTTAAATTTATTGTAATTGTATAAGTTACTCTATCTTTAGATTTATTTAATCTATCGATTCGATATATTAACCCTTTATTAGAATCATATACTTCAATTTGAGCAGTTACAGTAGCATTATCTCCATCTATAGTTTCATCTTTTATCTCATAAGTTAAATCTTGATATTGTCTTAAATAAATTCTTTTATTTGATTCAAATGATGCATCATCACTAGCAAGAGTTTTTAAATAATCATTTAATTCCGATATAATAGATTCACTATTATGTTGATAACTTGATAGAAGCTTTTCAACCTTTTTCTTAGGAGCATTTTCCATTCCACAACCTACTAAAGATACTAGTAATATCATAATACTTAAATAATATATTATTTTTCTTTTCATTTTCTCACCTTATTTTTATTATCTCCATTATTCTTTTAAATATACAAAAAAGAAGTTTTTACACTTCTTTATTTATTATTTCATCACTTAAATCATTAAATATTTATATTCCTTTTTAGTATTTTTTTACTTAGTTTTTCATTTGAATTATCTTCACTAAAACAATTTAAAATATCCTTCTCTTTTATCATCATAGGCTTTACTTAAAGCTTCTAGTTGATATGGAACAAATAAATCCCTATTATAAGTCATAACAGTTATTTCATTACCATAAATATCTCTTAATAAGGCTGAATTATCCATTGGGAAAACTTCAACATATATTTCACCTTCAATTAATTCATCTGTTGAAGGACCATTATATTTTACTAATTTTTGACTAGTAGTAGCAAGCCCTTTAATTAATCTATCTCTTAAAGCATCAAAATCCTTACCATTTATAAAATATTCATCAGGATAGACTTCATCAAATCCTTCTAATTTTAATAAATCATTACCAGCAATTTCTGTTACTTTGTATTTTTGATTCCATTTTAAACCTTTTTCAAAATAGAACTTTTTCATCAATTCTTTTTCAGAATCATTTATATTAGGATTTGCAACTAATGCTATCTCATCTCCCACTTTAAATTTAGATTTATATTTTGGTTCTTCAATACTTGTTTCATAAATGTCAGTGCTTTTTGCTGGAATAAAGGCATCTTTTATAAATGATGTATCAAATCCTTTTAAACGATAAGTAGCTTCATCTTCATATTCAACTACATATTTTTTACCAGCTTCTAAACCAGCAAAATAAGTAGAATTTACTGGCAATTTTCCAATTCTGCCGGTATAAACTACAATTTTTTTAGTATTAGTTTCTTCTTTTTTCTCTTCCTTAGAATTTGGTATATTAGAAAAAATTTCATTAAGTCTATCTGCTATACTTTTATAGCTTTCTTCTTTTGTATCTTCCTCACTTTTTACTTCGGCATCATTATCTTTTTCTTTTCTTTGTTCTTCATCGGGAGTTATAAAAACAATTCCAATTTTTTCTTCTTTGCTTTCATCTTCACTCTTAATTGGTACTACTGTTACTTCTGGCTCTTTAACTTCAGTTATTTCTACTTCAAAATCTTTTTCATCATCTTTGGAAGTATTATCAGTTTCTGGTGCTATGTCTTCGTCACTATTTTTTGCTGGAAGAGCGTTTTTTTCAGCAGAAGGAAGAGTAGATAAATACTCATTAGTTTTTGCTAAACCAAATCTTTCACATAATTCACTAATTTTTCTTTCAGATATTTCACCACTTTTAAATGGTAATGCTTCTAGAGAAATTAAATTAGCAGATAATCTTCTAACTTCTTTTCTAGTAGTAGGAGTTAAGGCTGAATTATTGATAATTTCATTAATTCTATTAATATAATCTGTGAATTCAGCATTAAATTCTTTATCAATTATAGGAAGTGAAACTTCAACAACTTCATTATAAGAATTATTTAAAGCATCAATAGTAGCCATTTGAGCTCTAATTATTTCTCTAATATTATTAATGGTATTTTGACAGTTAAATACTTTTTCATCATTTTCTGTTATTTTTGCCATTATATCAAATGTTTGCTCAGTTCTTTCGATATTACTAATTGATGTATCATTAGACAAATCAATTAAAGTTCTATTTAAATTTGCTCTTGCTCTTTTTGTACTAGCAAGTTCTTCTTCTGTTTTAGCTAAATCCCTGTTCATTTCGATTAAATCTTCATTAGCTCTATCAATATCAATTTTAATATTCATTCTATTTTCGTTAGCACGATTAGAAATGATATATTTATCTCCCACTTCTCTAATTAAAGCAGTAATATTTTTCAAATCATCAGACTCAATAGTATTATAATTTTCATCATTAACAACTAAATCTCTTACAGTTCTTAAATATGATGAAATGCCAGTTTCAAATTCTATATAGTTTCTTGCACTACTGCTGACATCTTTATTAAT
>CAJOQL010000064.1 GCA_905236935.1 uncultured Bacilli bacterium | reverse complement strand
ATATTACTTTCTTATTATTAAGAATTGGCTCTTCAATAGAAAAATAATATTTTGTTTGCATTAGATATTTCCTCCTAAACAACTATTAGTCTATCAAATGTATTATACACTAAAAAAGACAAATCTCAAATGGATTCATCTTAGTTAACTCCTAATATCTAAATCTTCTGATTTTTTTGTTTACCATATTATTAACTATATAATTGTAAAAATTAATCACACACATGACTATCATCTATAGTTAAAGTATTATTTTCTTCTTTTATAATATAATACCCTAAGCATAAATCAAAATCATCATTAACATGCATATTAACAATATGCGTTCCATCCATGCTTAAATCAGCAACTCTTAATACATTTTCGCCTTTTTCGTTTATCACTATATATTTTTTATATTCTGCATAATGATTAATTATCTGTTGTTTTTCAAATGCATCCATGTTTTTATCAATATATTCATTATAGTTATGAATACGAAATGATATTAGAATTATAAAAGCAGTACTTATAACAATAATAATTCCTATAAATACAATAATTTTGTTTTTATCAATCATTTATTATCCTCCTCACTTACAATTAAGAAGGTCATACTTAAATCAGTGTTTATTTTTTTTGAATTTTCTTTTCTATCTATATAAATATGAATATAGTATCTTCCAAATTCTTGCAAATATTCACTTAAATCAGTTATATAATTTCCATAATATAAAATTTTACCATCTTTCTTAATTTTAATTTTTAGCTCATTTTTAACTGGCTTATAAGTCAAGCGATTTGAACTATCACTATTAATAAAACTTCCATCTGTTTTGAAATTATTTTTATTATATGCTTCATATTCTTGAAAATTCAAAATCATTTTATCAGCTTTAGCAATTAAAACATCTTGATAGCTTATTAAAAGATCATTTTCACCTTTAACAATCTTATTGTTACACTTTTCTTTGATAATAAACTTTAATTTTGTATCATTTAATGATATTAAGAATCCATTTGGATTATAGTTTGGACCATCTATTAAATCAACATATAAAACTGTTAATATAAAAACTATAATTAATCCTAAAATTACATATAAAAATGGTTTAAAAATGCTATTATCACTGGCCATACTTAATCAATCCTATCATATCAAAATTTATTATAATAATTATTAGAAACTATGCGTCTTTAATTTCAAAATGAAAAACTAAATTCTTATTAAAAAAATAAACGGATTAGTAACTAAAGATATTTTAAAAATTCCAAATAATTACTAAAAATCATAATACCTTGCTATTTTGATTATACCATAGTTTTTACATTCTAAATATATTATTTTATCGTTTACTTCTATTTGATTTAAATAGTTATTGCCATTCTCATAATCAATATTTTCATATGTGGTAAATGGATTATATCCTGAAAGTAGTAGCCCTAGTTTAATTGAACCATCTCTTGTAAAGAGCACATAAAAAATTATAAAAAGAGGCAATATATTGAAAACTAATCTTTTAAATATCTTCATCATCGTCTACTAAAGTTTCATTTTTATATAGATTAAATAATCCATCAAATTCTTTCTTATATGCTTCTACAAACTCTTTCATTATCTTTTCTATATCACTAGGAGCACTATTACATTTTTGGGTATTACATCTTACAAATTTTTCTTCTACAAAATCATAAGAATAAGTATTACCTTTAATGTCAGTATATCCAATATATTTAGATTGAATAGTTCCTCCAAAATTATCTTTATTACCTTTACTTATAGTTTTCCACCAACCAGAAGCAGTATACATTTTAAAATCCCTATTTCCAATCTTTTTCATTAAACTAAAATTTGGTACCTTTTCACCAGAACGAACCTTAACTGCACTATAACTTTTAAAGCCATGGTTCTTAATTAATTCTTCAGTAAGCTCTTTTAAATACTTTTCTCTTTTTTCTCTATTACTATCTTTAGAGGCTACCTCACCAGTAGAAACGTTTTGTTCTTTTTTATAAAATAAATTATCATTTTTTAAAATCTTATTTGGTATTAACTTAATTATTTCTTTCTTTTCTTCATTATTTTGATTATAAGTTACTTCAATATACCACTTATCAATATGTTTTCTTGCTTCTTCTGGGAAACAATCATCATAACCATTGTTCTCATATGCTATTCCAGATAATTTAGTTCCTCCTAACATTCTTTCCCCATTATACATAAGTGATATATGAATAATATCAGATTCTTTAATGTTACTATTCTTAATACTTAACTCACCAAAAGCATTTATGTTTTTAATATTTGATAAGATTAATAAGTCATCATGATATACAAAATTTTCACTTTCTCCACTTAAAATATATCCATTTACTTTATTATAGTTATTAACAAAAAATAACAAAAGTAAAGAAATGATTAATACTAGTATGATGCTAATTATTGAAATAATTAATCTCTTTTTTCTTTTTCTTTTTTCTTCTTTTAAATAATTTATTAATCCAGCATCATTACTTTTTTTCTCTCCATTGAATAATTCATT
>CAJOQL010000063.1 GCA_905236935.1 uncultured Bacilli bacterium | reverse complement strand
TTTAAATAGTATTGCATAATCAATGATGCAATTTAAACTCTATAAATCATATTCCCTCATCAATCGGAATATAAAGCTTCGTCAATTTGTGCGTAACGAAATTTTTATTAAATAGAATTTAAATAATTACTAAATATAAAAAAATCGTTTTAATAACTGAAAATTAGTTAAATACAATTTTTCTAAAACTATAATATTAATCTTATTAAATATAGTGATTTTATGAGTCGTATTAAAGTTATATTCAAAAATATTAGTTGGATTGCCACATCTCAGTTAGTATCCAGTATTTGTGGATTTATTTGGACAATTTTAATAGCTAGATATTTGGGTGTGAGTGATTACGGCATATTAGGATTTGCAATATCATTCACTGGATTATTATTTATAACTATGGATTTCGGCATAAATAGTCATATTGTTAGACATGTTGCAACGGAATATGAATCTGCTTCAAAATATCTGGGAAATGCGATTCCATTAAAATCAATATTTTCAATAAGCACTTTTATAATAGCTATACTCATTTTATTCCTAATGGGTTATAATGAAATTACAATAATTGTTACTGTTCTTTTCATATTAGAAACGGTGATTAAAACAATGTGTGGCACCATGGATGGTGTTCTAATGGCATTTGAAGAAGGGAAGTATCAAGCTATTCATAATTATTTATCTACTTTCCTTTTATTATTCTTTGTAATTATTGTAATTTATTTCGATTTAGGAATTTATGGAATAACTATGGGATATGTCATATCAAATGCTATAGGATTGGTTTATCTTTATTATGCTATGCAAAAATATATTGTAAAACCAAAATTTGAACTAGATTTAAGTTTTTGTAAAAAAATTACTTTAGCAGCATTGCCTTTTGCATTCACCAGTTTACTTTACACAATTTATTACTCTATTGATGTAGTAATGCTTACTCAAATATCTGGCGATTATGCTACTGGAATTTATAATGCTACTTACAAGTTAATTTCGGCTTTAACATTATTTTATGGGGTTTATACTGCTGTAATTTATCCAGTGATGAGTAAATTCTTTAAAAATGATAAAAGATTATTACTTATAAGTTATGAAAAATCAATTAAATATTTAATGTTAATAATGATTCCTCTGGCTTTAAGCATAACGTTTTATTCACAAGACATTATCTTATTATTTTTCGGTCAAGAATATAGTGATTCCGCTTCAGTATTATCAATTCTAATATGGACGGTTTGTTTATTATTTGTTTGTGGTGCTGGAAATCTATTATTAAATGCATCTCATAAAGAAGTAACAGTTTCAAAAATTTATGCTATAGCTGCTCCTTTCAATATCATATTGAATTTATTTATGATTCCTAATTTCTCATACAATGGGGCGGCGGTTTCAACAGTGCTTAGTGACATATTAATATTAATTGTTCAAACATATGTGATCTATAAACTGGGCCATAGGCCAGATAAAAGATTATATACTGACTTAGGAAAAATAATAATTGGAACTGTAATTTTAGGAATTGCTCTGTATTTCTTAAACTTAAATATGTGGGTAGCACTACCTGTTGGAATTGTTATTTACTTTGGAAGTGTTTACTTATTAAGATTGTTTGATAGTGATGATAAGTATGTAATTAAAGAAATTTTGGGTAAAAATTAATTTAAAAAGATTCAAGGAATTACCATCATTAAATCTTTAATTTTAAAGGAATTAAAAAATCTATGAAACATACAAAATTTAAACTAGACATTTAAGTGTCATTTAATATTCATATTGGTAGTATTTGTACTAAATCATAAATCTTGCACTATTGTTAGATTAATTAATTGCCATAAACATTTAATGTTAGTATGGTCCAAAATCAACTTCAAAACCATGATTAACTCGTTCTTCTTTTGGAGGCAATGTCATATAGTCATCATATAGTATTTTTAGGTATGTATCATAGTCATTTGGGATATTGACTGTTATTGATTCAAATTTAGCTTTTTTAGCGGGTGAAAATATTTCTATAGGTAATGGGTAAAAAGTACCTGAACAGTGTAAATTAGCAACTTCTTTACCTTTTGGGTAAGAATTTAATTTACTATATCTTTTTTTTACAAAATTTTTGTTAATTCCTATTATTTTGAAAACTTTTTTGAGAACATGTCCTATTTTTTCAGAGGTTTTTGAATAAAATCTATCATTTACCATAGCTAGGAGTAATAAGTTCAATCTTTTTAATAGCAATGCCCTTTTTATAAATACAAACCTTTTAAATTTATTGGTGGGCACATTATCTAAAATACCTATGTCTAATCCTAATCCCCAGGTAAAATCTGTATTCAAGTCCCAGGGGACACCGCTTTTGGTATGTTTAAGGCTCAATAATGGGGTTAATCTAAAAAATCCTTTTGTATCCAAGGTTATTAATTCATATTTTTCATTCCCGTCTTTCATGATTTCATAGAATTTTTCATATTCTGGTCTAAATATTTGGATGTCAATATCATCATCCCATGGAATAAAACCTTGGTGTCTAATGGCACCAAGCACAGTGCCTCCGTCACAATAATACTCAATATTATTTTCTTCACAAATATCAATGAAATCTTTTAAAATATCTAAAAGAACACTTTGTATATGTTTTAAGGTATCTTCATCATATTCTTTAGGTGTATTGTCCATTGTTACAACGGTCATATTATCACGCATATTCTAATATTCTTAATTTTTATAGATGTTTAATATTCTATCATTATTGTACTTATATTAAGTATTACAATTTATTTTTAAAATAGATATTTTACTTTCTAAATTGATTATTCATTGTTTCTTTGCAATAATTCTTATTACATATGGATTATCGTCTTTATAAACTGCCAAATTATTATCTTCAATTTTGAATATTATATCAAAGTTAAGTAATTCTAATTTATTTATTATTTTATCCAAATCTATATATCTTCTATAATGGTTTGTGAAATTTTCATTTTCACTTAAATTTTTTCCTTTTTTAAACATAGGATCTTTAATGCTTCTTGCTTCTAAAAAAAACATTCCTCCTTGAGGTAATATTGATTCAATCCACTTTAAAGTATTATTTTCTTTGTTTTCATCGATTGAATGAAATGTAAATCTTGAATAGACATAATCAATGTTCTTACTTAAAATTTCTTTGTTGTATCCTACTGCATTTCGTAAATTGGTAAAATCATCAGTTAAAAATTCCATATTTTCATTTTTGAAATTTTCATTTAAATAAGAAATTTCATCGTTTATTTGATCTATTCCAATTACATTTACTTTTTTTGACAAATATATACTATCTCTTCCGTTTCCACAACCTAACTCGACTAATAATTTGTTATTTTCAATATATGGTAAAATAAATTCGGCAAATGTGGAATGGGGTGTAGGTTCAGAATTTTTTTTATAATACTCGTTCCAATATTCTTTATCGTCCATATTATTTCTCCTTTATTAATATAGTAATTTTTTTAAAATTAATAAGGTCCAAAATCGATTTCGTATCCATGATTAACTCGTTCTTCTTTTGGAGGTAATGTCATATAATCTCCATAAACTATTTTTAAATAGGTATCATAATCATTAGGAACATTAACAATTAATGATTCAAATTTAACTTTTTTAGGGGGGGAAAAAATATTTTTTGGTAAAAATTTCACAGTATATTGGGCACTTAATTCACATACTTCATTATTAGGAGGATATGAAATTAATTTATTATATCTTTTTCTAACAAAATTTTGGTTAATTCCAATAATATTAAAGATTTTTTTGAGAAAATGACCAATCTTTTCGGATTTTTTCGAATAAAATATGTCATTAGTCATAGCCAGTAATATTAAATTTAATTTTTTTATCAATAAAACTTTTTTCCTAAAAATTTTCTTTTTAAATTTATTATGGGGGATGTTATCTAAAATAAATATGTCAAGCCCCAGTCCTAATGTAAAATTTGTATTAATGTCCCAAGGTTCACCACTTTTAGTATTTTTAAGATTTAATTTCACTAAAAATCTAAAAAAGCCTTCATTTTCAAAACTTAATAGTTCATATTTTTCATTTTTATTATTCATAATTTCATGAAACTTATAATATTCGTC
>CAJOQL010000062.1 GCA_905236935.1 uncultured Bacilli bacterium | reverse complement strand
TTCTTTACTTGTTCATTAAATCTTTTGGTCTCATACACATATATTTGAGCCAACTCAAAGTCTAGCATTACTTTTTGTCCACGTATGATATATATCATAGATTCGATAGTTTCATTATTTAATTCTGGTATTATGATCTCATTCTTTTCCATATACTTTAATCTCCTTCATATTATGCGCAGTCAAAATTTTTGACCTCGCTATTTTATTGTTTCCTCTTTTCCTTTGTTTAAGGTCGATTTTTTCGACCATAAAACATCATTATTTTCAACCCATTTTATTCGCCTGAGGTCGAAAATTTCGGTAAGCACCAAAGATACCCATCTAAAAATAATTAACAAAATCTCCTAAAATGATAATAAGATCAAAATAGGAGATTTTTATAATGGGGAAACATCACACTGTTCGAGAAAGATTAGATATATTAAATGATTATTTTAATAGTAATGTATCGATGAGTGAATATGCTAATCAACATGGAATAGCTAAAACTACTTTACTTGATTGGGTACATAAATATAAGGAAGAATTTGGAGATCCATTAATTAATGGTTTTTATAATATCACAAACGTTGTAAAGGGCAATGATATTATCGAGAGTCCAGGAATAATATCTAATAATGAATCTACCCCTTCTATTATTAGTACACCACCAGTAAATAATACTATCAAAATTAAGCATCCAAGTGGTGTTGAATTAGAATTTGATGTAAGTATATTAGATAAGGTGGTGAAATTAATATTATGATAGATTTAAATAAGATAAATAATGTATATGTTTTTTCAGGAGTTACAGATTTTAGAAAAGGAATAACTGGCCTTACACGATTGGTATTAGATTCATTTGATGAAGCAAGTGTTAATAATAATTTATATGTTTTTTGTAATAAAGATAAAAATAGTATTAAAATATTACACTTCGAAAATATAAGTATTTGGTTATATCAAAAAAGATTAAAGATTGGCAAATTTACATATCCAAGTATAGAAAACAATTGTCAAATAACAAAAGATGAATTAGCAGTAATAATAAGCGGATTAGACTTTATCAAAATAATAGAAAATAAGGGTATAAATAAAACGTTTTATTAGAATAAATTCATTAAAATATAATAAAAGTACAACTTCGATTGATACAAGTTATCCACAAAAAAATTAATAAAACAGGCTATAATCATAAATATTAGGAATAAAATTAGCAATTATAAAGTTATCCACAAATAAGTCGCTTAAAAGAAGGTCAAAAGCACGAATAAATGACCTTCTTTTTCAATGAATAAAGGGGGATTGATTTAAAATTATTATATCTATATAATACACTTGAAGAATTGGAAGGAGGCTTTATAAATGAATACTAAACCTACATATGAAGAATTATTAAAGCTTCTTGAAGAGAAAGAAAAATTAATAAATGAAAAAGATAAAATAATTGAAAAACAAAAGAATGAAATAGAAACATTAAAAGTAAAAAATAGAGAGATAAACATAAAGCTTAATGATGCATTAAAATTACTTGAAGAAAAAAATATAACAATAATAAATAGTGTTAGAGAAAGATATTATACTAAATCAGAAAGATTAAAGTATGATATCACTGTATTAAATGAAGCCGAAGAAAAATGCGATAAGAAAAAAGGTAGAGAATCTGGCAGTAAGAATCAAAATAATAAAATTAATCCTGATGATTTAAGAGTAATTGAGAATAATTTCAGTGATGAAGAATTAAAGGAGTTAGAATCAAAAGGAAGACTTTTAAGATTTGGTGAAGATGTATGTGTAAAGTTAATAAAGAAAGCTGCCGTATATGAATGGGTAAAAATAGTAACACCAAAATATAAATACAATGAAGAAGGTAAAGATGAAACAATCATAATGCCAGAGTCATATGATGTATTTGGTAAAACTATGGTAACGTCAAGTGTAGTGTCTGAAATAATTGATAATAAAATGAATTTAGGCATTCCACTAGATAGGCAATCAAAATATTTTAATAGTAACGGCATTGAGTTATCCTCAACTGATTTAGCAAATTACATGATGAAAGCATCAGATATGTTATTACCTATATATAATCGACTAATATATCATTTAACGAATAATAATGTAAACGTAATACATATGGATGAAACACCACTTCAGGTGATTGATGAAACCGATAGGAGTAAAAGCTATATATTTGTTTTAACTACTACTTTTTGGGATAAGCCAATATACATTTATGATTTTTCAATATCAAGAGAAACGGATAATATTGAAGAATATTTAAAAAATTATAATGGCTATATTACGGTAGATGGATACAGTGGTTATGATATATTTAAAAAAGGTGGCAAAAAGGAATTAGCTGGTGTAATGATGTGTTGGGCACATCTAAGAAGATATTTTGTTAAAGCAGATCCATATATGTTTAATAAAAACAAAAAGAAAGAATCTAGCGCTGAACATACCGTCCATTTAATAGATAAGATATTCGGATTAGAGTCTAAATTTAAGGATATGAAACTAACTATTCCTCAAATAAAGGAAAAAAGAAACAGTAAAGAATATCTTGAAAAAATAGATGAATTAAAAGGGTATATAGATTCGCTTTCACCAGCGAAAGGTACAAAACTTAGCGAAGCAGTAAATTATGCGAAAAATAATTGGCATGAGCTTACAACACATTTAGAATATGGAGCACTAGATTTAACAAATTCCATAGCTGAACGTGCTGTTAAACCATTCGCAGTAGCACGTAAAGCATTCTTATTCTCCAAATCAACTAAAGGGGCAACAGCTACAGGAATATTATTTTCTATAGTCCAGACAGCAAAAGCCAATGGTCTTAACGTTGAAAAATATTTAAATTATATATTTAATAACATCAGATTTAAAACCGCTGATGAACTTTTACCATGGAGTAAATCCATACCTGACAACATTAGAATATATAAATAAAAATACCGACCGAAATTCGAACGAACGGATTTCAGTCGGTTTTTCTTTTTTTTGTTTTCAAAAATGGCTTAACTGTGTAACATGGTTATCTTTGGTGCTTACTTTTATTTCGTCATAATTGAACAAAATATATTGTGATAAAGCCATTTTTTGATTGTTTTGGCTTTTAAATTTTTCTATTTCATTTAGTGTCCACTCTTTAAATTTTGTTGTTCTATTTGATTTAATTCTATATCCGACAGCTATTATCATATCTAAATTGTAGAATCTCACTAAATATGTTTTTCCATCAGAAGCAGTTAGTGCGTTTTCCGCACATACTGAATATGACAATTCGTTTTCTTTTAGTATGTTATTTACGTGTCTAGTGATTCTTGATCTATCCACACCGAATAATAGTGCCATATCATTTTGTGTTAACCATACAGTCTCTTCATCAGGTGATACATTTACATCTAAACTAAAGTCTCCATCCTCGAATTTTCTCAAAATTTTATCTTTTTCT
>CAJOQL010000061.1 GCA_905236935.1 uncultured Bacilli bacterium | reverse complement strand
GGTCATCATACCAATATGAACCTATATTTAAGACATTACCTAGTTTTCCACTTTTAACTTGCCTTTTAAAATATTGTTGCACAATTTTTTCAAATCTTTTATTTATATAATTGTCAATGCTTTTCTTAACAACATTTTCATAAAATCTATCTTCACCAATATTTTCTATCATACTTACATTATTAAAAATATATGCAAAGTAAAATCGCATCAAATTATCATTTATTTCATAAAATGTTTTCTTCTTGTCATTCTCTTTATTTATTGGATTTAATTTAGATATTGTTTCCATTTTAATTAAATTTTTTATCTGCTTATCAAGATATCCGTTGTCCTTTTCATTAAGCTCTGATAATATCTCGCTATATTTTACTTGTCCATTGCCAATTGCTTCAAGTATCCGGATATCAAAAGTCTGCCTTATCTCAGATAACATTACATTTTCTATATGAGTTCTAAAAATGCCATTTGCATTTATTAATTTGTGCTTTATGTTATCACTTATACTCATCTCATAATCGATATTTTCTAATACATATGGCGATCCACCGAATATACTATACATAATGATTTTATCATCAATTGATTTCTTTTTATAAAAACTCGAACTGTCATAGTAGTCCATCTCTTCAAGATGGATTATGTCTGTAAATCTTCCAAAAAGTGGGTTCTCTTCTTTCAATAATTCTTTCATCATAGAAATATACGAACCACATAATATAAACTTTACATTGTTTTGCAGTTTATCACAAATAATTTGAAAGTGCGAATCAACTTCACCCTCTTTCAGTGTATCTTTTAAATATTGGTATTCATCTACAACTACACAAATCTTCTTTTTTTGTTTTTGTATAAATGCAAATGCATCATCAAGTGATTCAAATATTATCTTTGGAATTTCTAAAGATTCACATATGCTTTTTGAAAACAGTTTTAAATTGCCAATATAACTACTTTTTACACAAGTATAATTTATATAAATTCCATCAAAATCTTTTACCGCTTCTCTTATTAGCGAACTCTTTCCAACCCTTCTCTTCCCATACAAAAGAATAACAGTTTTTTTATTACTGTTAATTCCTTTTCTTATGATATTTAATTCTTTATCCCTATTATAGAACATTTTACTGAAAAATTTTTCACTTACTAATTATTCAGTATAATACATTTTCTTAATAAAGTCAATATATTAAACACATTTTATTCAAATCTTTATCCATCAATATATTATCATTTCCATCATAACACATAAAATAATTTCCTTGAGGGATAGAAATATATTCGTAATCTTTCATAATAAAACCTGTGCCTATTTTATACAAAGAGTATTTATCTTTTCTAATTATAAAATGATTATTATCAAAATATACATAATCAAATTTAGAAAATGAATTATCATTAAAAACTAACTCATCTATCCTGTTAAACTTTTCATCATAAATTTCTAAACAATTATCTGTGAAACCAAATATATATGCGCTTTCCTCATAAGAGAAATCTCCTTTTGAATGAACTATATAATTTTTGTCACTAGGGTCATGAATTACATACCTCTCTTCTTTTGAATTGTTTATAGTTTTTATTTCGTTTTTAGATTGTATTTTCAAATTTCCATCTATATCATATAAAGAATATGTTTCATCCAAGTTTTGGATTATAAAACAACTATTATTTATACATTTAGCTCTTTTTGCCCCAGAAATGGTTTTAATTATTTTGTAATTATAATATATCGTAATCGAATTTGAAATATGATCATAAGTATAACTGAATGTACTGCCGACATTGCTATCAATATAACTGTAATTATAGTTAAACATTAAATTAAAATCTTTGTCATAAATATAACGGCAATCGCCATAAGTAAATACCACGTACTTATCACTTTCAATTTTTTTTATTTCAAAAAAACGATAGTCATTAGCAAGCACTAAATTCAAATTTTTATCATATACTCTTATTTCTTTAAAATCTAATCTTAAAACTAAAAAATTATCATCTACACTGTAATTTTCAATTCCGTATTTGATTTTAGGCAATTCATCAAAAACTTTAATCAATTTACCATTTAAATCATAAATATATAAAATATTATTTGCATAAATAAATATATATATATTTCCTTCTAATTTAAAAAACGAAATTTTTTCTGGATATATATCATATAAATCAAACGAAGTATTTAAATAGTAAATAGTTGTTTTTTTATTTTTATAATCATTAATGTACTCTATACCATGATTATATTCATGTTGGTCATATACTATTCTTATAAATTCACTTTTTTCATCGGTATGAATATCATATCTATAATCAATCATGATTTCATGTTTATCATCTATAGCAACATAATCTCCAATTACAAAATTTCCTGTTGTTTCAAAATCACTTGTATCAATATAAGCATGGTCTTGATCAAATAATTCAATTAAATTGCTATCAATAATATTATAGCCATCATAACTAAAATTTCCATCGCTATCAATTATTTTATGTGATATTTTTATATATTTTTTATTGTTATAACTTAATTTATTGCCAAATTCATAACCTTCATATTGTTTTACTAATTCTAATTTTTTGTTAAAAATATATGTGTCCACAGCCTCGGGAGGTTCTGCATATTTTATAAAACCCTCATAACCACCATAATATGCTGAACATATTATAAAACCATCAAATAAAGTATATGACATTTGAACATATTTTTTTGATTTTTTAGCTTCTTCTATGATTTGTAATTTTATATGTTTATTATATTCTTTATCAAATACTGTGCCATCTTCAAAAAATATGTATTGCCCATAAATTTTTACAATATGCTTATTTTTATTATCAAATTCTCTACCATCTAAATAATAATAATTATACAATGTATCATAATAACTTTTATTATTATCTCTTTTTTCTATAAACTCTGGACATTTAGTTATACTATCATTTATTATTTTTAAATTAGAATCAAAGTCAGCTTTTACTATAATTTCTCCTTTTGTATTTATATACATCTTTTCTTCACGCTCATAATTTCTTACGAAAAAAATTCCATCTTTATTCTTTATTTTATTTATTTCACTTCTAGATTCTCTATCGCAAGAACTATTTAACAATGTAAACACCGCTATCAATAATGCTGTTATCAAATATTTGGTTTTAAAATAACATTTCATTATTTTACTTATACTATTTTTCCTATTTGTTTATTTGTTTCCATCCACAAATAATGATTTGATTTTTATTCAGTATAGTCAAATATTACATTATCTACATTGCCATCGCTATCTAAGGTATAATGGAAATGGTGAGTTTTCCAGTAGGTTGGTTCGGTATTTTTTAAATCACCATACACTTCAATTATTAAAGATTTTTCATTGATATCCAATGAACAAATT
>CAJOQL010000060.1 GCA_905236935.1 uncultured Bacilli bacterium | reverse complement strand
TTAAACTTCTTAATTCATAAAAAAAACTCAGTTATGCAACTAAGTCATTTTATAATTTTTATGTTTCACATCATTGACTAATATTCACAATCTAGCATCTAATTTATATAGTTAATATTTGTCCTGGATAAATTTTATTAGGATTTTTAATTATATCTTTGTTTTTTTCATAGATTTCTTGCCAAGTAATGTCATATTTTTTAGCTATTTTAGAAAGTGTATCTCCTTTTTGAACAACATATTTTATTTGACTTGGTAATAGGATTTTTTGGCCTACTTTAATTAAATTAGGATTTTTAATATTGTTGAGTCTTACTAGTTCATCAACTGTAGTATGATAGTTAAGTGCTATTTCACTTAAAGTATCTCCTTTTTTTACAATATAATAATTATTAGTTGGCGTACTATTATCGTTTCCACTTTCATTATCTGGATAACTTAACCATTTAGATTCAGCCCAGTTAGTCCAAGGTCTAGCAGATAGTTTGGAAATACATACTCCACCACATTTCTTTTTACTTATTTTTTCATTAGATGTACATTCTATAACTTTACCATTACCTAGATAAATACCACAATGGCCTTTCATATATAGTAAAACTCCTGGAATATTCGGTAGTGTTTTAATGCTTCCTTTCTTACTAGCATTTCCAATAGTTATTCCATAAGCATCTTTATCATATTTTTTCATGTATACAACTGGTTTAGTACCAAAATTACTCATCCAATATGATTTAATTAAGCCAGAACAGTCATAAGAATAATAATCTTTTCCTACTAAAGTTTTTAAATAAGCAACTTTTTCACTTGGATAATGTGATGGATATTGTCTTTTCTTTTGACTAATTAAAGTATTGGTTACAATTTTACCATATCCTCCCCACATATATACAGTATTTCTTTTTAAAATATCATATAAATATGCTATAAATTCAGTATTTGTTTTTATAATAAATTCCCCTTTCAAAGTATTCTATGCAAAGAAAATTATTATGATTGTTTATTAGTCTTTAAAATGTTATAATTTTATCATAAAAAAGAGGTTTTAACTATGAAGAAGATGTCTAAAAATTGGATTTATATAAGCATTTTTATAGTGTTTATAATTAGTTACTTTTTAGTAATATATTTAAAGGGAAATGTTTTTGGCTCTAAAATAGATTGGATTAATCAACATGCAGTAATTCCTGATTATTTTAGAAAACTATTTTATAGTTCAGGTAAACTCATTCCATCATTTGCATTTAATTTAGGAATGGGACAAAACATATTTAATTTTTCTTATTATGGATTATTTAGTCCCATTATTTTAATATCGTACTTACTTCCTTTTATTTCAATGACTACTTACATACAAGCAGCATCATTAATATCTTATATAGCAAGTGTAGTTATGTTTTATAATTGGACTAGAAAAAAGTATGAAGCTAATACAGCTTTTATAAGTACATTAATTTTTATGCTAAATGCGGTATTTAGTTATCATTTTCATCGACATATTATGTTTGTAATTTATATGCCATTTATGATTGGGGCTTTAAAAAGTGTTGATTTATATTTAGAAAAAGATAGACCAATTCCTCTTATTTTATATACTACATTATTAATTCTTACTAGTTATTATTTTAGTGCTCATGGAATATTAGCAATTGGAGTATATACTATTTTTAAATTATTAGAAAAGAAGAAATTTAAAGTAAAACCTTTAATTAGTATTATTATTTTTGTAATTATATCTATTTTAATATCTGGAACTTTATTAATTCCAACATTATATGCTCTTATTAATGGTAGAATTCCTACTTTAACTAGTACGATAACTTTAGCAGAATTACTATCACCACAAAATAATATTAGTTATACTTTTTATAATAATTATTATTCATGGGGAATTACTTTTATTTATATAATAGGGATAATTAATGGATTTATTAGTAATAAGAAAAGTTTAAAATTTTTAAGTATTATTTTTTCAATTATTGTAATATTTCCTGTAACTAGTTATTTATTAAATGCTTTAATGTATATTGATGGAAAATGTTTTTTACCTTTTTTACCTATTAGTTTAATATTAGTTAGTGAGTTTATTGATAAATTAGTTAAGAAAAAGATAGAAACTAGTGTTTTATTGAAAATTAGTGTAATTATTGGATTATTTTTGATAATTTTAGGAATTGGAAATGATTCAATATATTTACTTATTATTGATGTAGTTTTAATGATTTCTACTCTTTTAATTAGTTATAAAAAAACTAACTATTTGTTATTTATACCAACTATTATTGTTTCAATTATTTCTTTTGGAATAAGTGCTTGTAATGAAACTTATTTTTCTAAAAACGAATTAGATAAAATAAATAATAGTAGTTATGCAGAGCTTTCAAATATAGAAGAAAAAGATAATTTATATCGCATAGCTTATTTAGATTATCCTTTAATTACAACAAATAAAATATATAATATTAATAATTTGACTAGTACTATGTATTCTTCTTTATCAAATAATAACTATTTTAATTTTATAAGAAATGTATTTCAAAATGAAATAATTAATCGTGATAATACAACAGTTACTCAAACTAGTAATGTTTTATTTAATATTTATAGTGGAACTAAGTATTTAATTACAAAAGGTGAAGCTTTAATTGGATATAATAAAATTAAATCTATAGATGATATTTCATTATATGAAAATAAAGATGTATTTCCTTTAATATATGCTTCTAATAAGATTATGAGTAAAAGAGAATTTGATACGTTGACATATCCTTATACAATTGATGCTTTACTTAATTATATTGTAGTAGATACTAGTTTAGATAATGTTTATAAGTCTAATGTAATAAAGTACAATTCTAATTATAAAATAGTAGAAAAAAATAATATTGAATATAAAAATGAAAATGGTCATTATTTAATAAATGCTGGTAAAAAGGCATATTTAAAAATAAAATTAGATAAAAGTATAAATAATGATATATTCATTGTTAAGTTTAAAATGAATAAAGCTAAAGAAGGATATGCTTGTAGTTTAGATATTAAGATTAATGGAATTACTAATGCATTATCTTGTGATAATTGGAAATATAATAACAATAATAATACTTTTGAATATGTTATTTCTTCAAATGATAAGTTTAATGAATTAGATATTAATTTTTCTTTAGGTAATTATGATATTAGTGATATTGAATTATATACGATAAATTATGGAAGTATTAAAGGGAAAAATAATAATCTTGATGCTTTAATTATTGATCAAACTAACTTTAATAGTGATAAAATTGTTGGAAAAATAAATGCTAAAAGTGATGGCTATGTTAAAACTACTATTCCATATGAAAAATATGCTTTTAAAGTGTATGTTGATGGGGAGATTGTTAATAATAAAATTGTAGATGGAGCATTTTTAGGTTTTGAAATAACTAAAGGAACTCATAATGTGGAAATTCGATATAGTGCACCTTACTTAATTAACGGTGTAGCAACTTCTGCATTTGGTGTCATACTTTTAATCCTAGTAATAGTTTACCAAAATAAAAAAATGCTAATTAATAAAAAAGCTAAATTGTTAGTTAAATATTTAAATAAAAAACGTAAGAAAATGATTAAATTTTTTAGATATAATAAAGGATATGTTTTAATGTTTATATCATTATATATCTTAGATTTATCTTTAAGAATTTATTATAATCGAACTATTAATTATTATCATTGGTATTATTTAGTTCCTAATTTATTTACAATAAATTGGTTATTAATGATTTTATATTTAACTAAGCATTTAGGAAATAAGATTGGTAAAACAATTTATTTGATATTTTATATTTTTGAACTTACGATGTTTTTAGTTCATGCAGTATATTTTTCTTATTTTAATACTTTCTTTGATTATAGTGTTTTATCTGTTGCTGGTGAAGGTGCCGATTATTTTGATAGTGTTATTCCAAATATTAAATATTGGGTCATTATAGCATTTATTGTTAGTATTTTATTTACAGTTAAAGGTATTAAAGAAATAAAACATGTTAATAATATTAAAGCTATAAACATTTTAGTTTGTATTACAATATTTATTTTAGTAGAATTATCATTACCAATATTATTGGGTAATAAAAATAAAGAAGTTGAGTGGGATGATTGGCGTAATGCTAGAACTATATACACTTCTTATAATGATAATAATAAAAGTATGATGGTATCTGGTTTGTTTGAATATAATACTCGTAACTTTATAGTTAATTATTTAGTTGATAAAAGTAAACTTTCTGATGAAGAAAAAAATGTTTTAATTGATAATTTTAGTAATCTTGAGGTTGCTAGTTCTAATAAATATACAGGTATATTTAAGGGTAAAAATTTAATTTTAGTTCAACTTGAAAGTATTGATGAATTTTTACTTAATAAAAATATTATGCCAGAGTTCTATTATATTTCACGTAACTCAATTAATTTTACTAATCATTATTCATTTACTTCTGGTGGTGGTTCAACTTTTAATTCAGAATTTATGGTTAATACTGGTTATTCATCTGCTTATAATTATAATCAAAGTGCTTATGTATTTAGTAAGAATGCTTATCCATATTCACTACCAAATTTATTTAAAAAAGAAGGATATACAGTTAATGCTTTTCATATGAATTCAGCTGAGTATTATTCAAGAGGAGTTAATTATAAGGCTTTTGGTTATGAAACATATAATGGGCTTAGGGATTTGAAGATGTATAGTAATTATGAATATTGGAAAGATACTGAACTTATAAATAATAAAGTATTTAATGAAAAGTTATTTAATACGGATAAACCTTTTGTAGATTATATTATTACTTATTCAGCCCATATGCCTTATAAAACAACAAAAGGTACTTGTCCTCTTCTTACTGATGAAAAAGGTTTAACGGAAGAACAATGCTTACGTATTCAGGCAAAAGAAACAGATGATTTTATTAAATTATTAATTCAAAATTTAAAAGATAAGAATTTGATTGATAATACAGTAGTTGTCTTATTTTCAGATCATTATATTTATACTTTAGAAAATAAGAGCTTATTAGATAAATATAAAGAAACAAGTAATAATTTAATTAATCATACACCATTTATGATATATAATAATGGTAATGTCAAAAATACTATTAAGAGTGTAAATTCACAGTTAGATATTTTACCTACTATTTTAAATTTGTTTGGTATAGAATATTATCCTAATAATTATATTGGAAGAGATATTCTTGATAATAAATTTGATCCTTTGGTATTTTTTGCAGATGGTTCTTGGTATAATGGCTCAAGCTATGTAGCTAATGGGGAAAATGTTACTGGTAAAAATATAAGCATGCAAAAATTAGAAAAATATAATTTAATCGTTAAAAGAAAAATGCTTTTAAATGATGCAGTCATTAAATCAGATTATTTCGATAAAAAATAAATCTCTAGTTTAGGGATTTATTTTTTGTTATTATTTCTTCTTTAAATTTAGTAGGCATTTCTAAATAGCCTTTTTGCCATTTATTATATGGTTATTTTCATCAAATATAGCACAAATACTTGATTTGCTGAATGCTTTTTTTACATATTATTACTCAAAACCTAAAATAGCATAGTTAATTAAAAAATAACAAGCAAATAATAATTTATAAATTTAAAAATATGTTGTATAATGGAAAATAAGGGTGATAGTGTGAAAAGGAAAAGAAAAAGTTTTAAAAACCTTTTTATTAAGTTAAAAAAAGCTAAGCCTTTTTATAGATATATGTTTTATTTGATTAGTATTGTTTACTTAATCAGTATTGGTGTTTTAACTTATAGTTTAATTTTATTAGAAGGTATCGAAAGTGTTATTAGAGCAGTTGTTATTATTTTAGCTATAGTCTATTTTTTATTTTACTTTTTAGGTGGGCTAGTATTTTTAATAACTAAAAAGAATAAAACTATATTATTTTTAAGTATATTATCTTTAATTTTTACTTGTGTAAATGGATTTGCCTATTATTATATTAATAAAACCTATAATGTTTTAAGTGAGATATCTAAAGAAAAGATAGTTTATACTACTAATTTAATTAAGCTAGCTAGCAATGATGGTGAAATTAAAAATGTAGGTCTATTAAAAAATGAAAATGATATTGAAGGTCATAAACTTCCACAAGAGTATATGATTAATAAGGATGCTAAATATAAATTAACTTATTATGAGAATGATATTGAACTTTTAAATGCTTTATATGATAAAAAGGAAGATGCTTGTTTTATAACTGCAAATTATGCGATTAAGTATTCAGAAAATGAAAAGTTTACTAATATTAAAGCTGACACAGTAGTTGTGGATACTTACAGTAAAAAGTTAGATAATCAAGATATGGTTTCTTCAACTAATAAAGATATTACAGAACCATTTACTGTCTTACTTTTAGGAGTTGATTCTGAATTTGATGGGCTTTCTAATAATGCAGCTTTTAATGGAGATTCAATAATGTTAATATCTTTTAATCCTAAAACGTTATCAGCTACTGTATTTAGTGTTCCTAGAGATACTTATGTACCAATAGCTTGTAATAATAATAAGAGTTTTAAAATAAATTCAGCAGCTGGTTATGGAACTAAATGTATGATTGATACGGTCCAAAATTTAGTTGATGTGCCAATTGATTATTATGTTAAAATTAATTTTAAAGGAGTTGTATCTTTAGTAGAAGCTTTAGGTGGAATTACGGTTACAACTGATAAACCAGATTTTAAGAAAAATGCTGGTTGGGATTGTAAAGATCAAATATGTGAGCAAAACTCTAATCGTGAATTTGGTGATAAGTTAGTATTTGTTCCAGTTGGAGAAAATGTTACTTTAAATGGAGAACAAGCTCTTGCTTATTCTAGAAATAGACATCAATATGCTCTATCTGATTTTAAACGAATTGAACATCAACAAGCAGTAGTTACTGCGATTGCAAATAAAGCCAAAAATATAAGAGATATAAATACTCTTTATAAAGTTTTAAATGCAATAGCTAACAATATAGATACTAATATGGCTACTAAACAAATTTTAAATTTTTATAATGTTGCTAAGAATGCTTTATTAAATAATAATTTAGCTGATAATGAATTAATAAATATTCAAAGAACTTATTTATCTGGTTATGATTTATATCTTTATTTATATGGTTCTAATCTTTATACTTATCAGTATTATGAGGAATCACTTGAAGAGATTAAAACTGCTATGAAAGAAAATTTAGAAATTGTTAAACCTAAGATGATAAAAGAATTTAATTTTTCAGTTAATGAACCATATCAAGTTCCAGTAATTGGTAAAAATTATTATAGTGTTAAAAGAAATGAGACAATGCCTAATTTTAAAGATAAGAATGCTAGTTATGTTGATTCTTGGGCTAATGAGAGAGGTATTAGTGTTATTAAGAATTATACAGAAAGTAATAGTTGTGTTAATGATTCAGTTATAGATCAAAATATTCATAGTGGTACGCTAGTAAATAATATAACTAGTTTAACTATTAATGTTTGTAAAAATATTCATACTGAAGATATTAAAGAAGATGAAAAACAAATAGAAGAAAATAAAGAAGAAAATGAAATTGATGAACCAATTGAAAATATGGTAAATTAAAAAGTAAGACTATTTTAAAATCTTACTTTTTTGTTTTGCTACTTATGTTTCTTACATTATGACATAATTCTATGAATAACATTACAAATTCATAAATAATTCTAATAATTATGTTTCCTCCGACAAGGATTAATAAAAATTGCCATTTTCCTATGAAACTAAATGAATACAAAGTTACAAATAATACAGATATTATATACATAATTCTAAATATATCTTCAATAACAAAATATTTAAAATGTACTAGGTTATAAATTATAGACATAAATCCTTTGTACTTTTCTTCATTCTTTTTATTAAAAATTGTAAAGTATAATGTTATTCCACCAACAAGTGCAAGTACTGATGCTATTATTATCCAAATTAATTGTCCACTAATATTAGAGGTAACTGTAGTAACTGTTGGATTATTAAAATAACTACTATCATAATAACTCATAATTATTCTTCCTTTCATTTTTATTTTATCATGAAATTAAGATTGATAATTATTATTTTAATATTAAAGTGTAAATTATTGTCCAATGTTTTAATTTGGAATTGTTAATTTTTGACCAACTGATAAAATATTACTATTTAAATTATTTAGAGATTTGAGTGCCGATACGGTTGTATTAAAAGTACTTGCTATGTTATATAATGTATCTCCTTTTTTTACTTCATATATTTGGGGATTAGGATTAATATTACTATTTGGGATTATCAAAGTTTGACCAATGGATAGAGTATTATTACCTAGATTATTAGCATTTCTTAGTTCATCTATTGATATATTAAATTTTTTGGCTATCGAATATAATGTATCTCCTCTTTGAACTTTGTATATGTTGCCAGTAGTTTTTTCACTTATTATTAATTTTTGGCCAATACTTAGCGTGTTAGTATTTAAATTATTATAATTTTTAAGTTCATCTACTGTTAAATCAAACTTTTTAGCAATTGAATACAATGTATCTCCTCTTTGTACAGTGTAATATTCATAGCCTTCTAGTTCTCCATTTTGTTCTGGAATACTATTATCATTTTTTACAAGTAAAGTAGAGCCTACGCTTAGTGCATTTGAATTTAAGTTATTAAGAGATTTTAATTCTTCAACTGTTAGCCCATAATTTTTAGCAATGTTCCATAAAGTATCACCAGGTTTTACTGTATAGTAGCCACTTCCAGCTATAGGTTTATAATTATAACCACCATATTGTGCAACCGCCCTAATAACAGCTTCAGCATAATCTTTATAATTTGCTTTCAACTTAGCTGCATCTCTTACATTATCTAAAAAGCCATATTCAACAATTAATGTTTCATTATTAGGTGTATTTCTTATTATATAGTAATAATCTTTAGATGAATCACTAGGGAGCCTTCTTTGGTAATACTTTCTTCCAATTTGACCTTCTTTTTTTAATTCTTCAAATATCTTAGAAGCTAGAGTGCTATTATTACGTAATGAATATATTACTTCAGCACCTTCTCCACCACCTGCATTTATATGATTAGATATTACTACTACATCTTTTCCATTGCCAAATTGCTCTAATACTCTTTGTGGCCTTACGCTTGGATCTAATGTTATATCACTAGTTCTAGTCATTTTGACTGGAATTCCTAATTCCCTAAATCTATCATACATGTAATTACTTATTTCTAAAGTAAGATTTTTCTCAATTATTCCATTTCCTACCGCACCACTATCTACACCACCATGTCCAGCATCAATCACAACACCTTTTAATGCCATATAAATCACCTATATTATCGTATGAAAAAAGCACAAAATTGTGCTTATAGAAATTAATTTTTAAATTTACCAAAAAATGTTTTTTTCAAAGACAAATTGCCATTTGATATAAATGATAAAGCGCTATGATAATCAATACTATTCTCTAGAGTTTCAAAGAAAGAAATAATTTCTGGTGTAAAGTCACTATTAATTATTAATTGAGCTTACCTATTAATAGATTTATCTGCCTTATATTTAATATTGTTTAACTCATACTCTTTAATTATCTCACAAGTATAAAAAACATAATTATTAGGATTATTATCACTTTGATTTTTAACTTTAATTGCTAAAATGATTTGCCATCTTCGCTTCTTTCATAGTGAAGATCATAAATTTTAATTCTAATTTTTTCCATATTTTCAATTATTCTAGGTATAAAAGTAAATAACTCTTCTGCTTTCATGTTTTAATATCCTCTATTATTTATTATCTATTTGTTTAGTTTCACTTAATAATTTATCAAAATCTGATACATAATTTCTATCTTGAATAACTTTGTATTTTTCATATTCAGTTAAAGCTTTATCTTGAGCAGTTTTATGTGATATTTTTCCTTTACCTACTAAAATATCGTAATGAAATAATTTTAAAGCATTCTCAACTTCATTTTTCCAATCATCCATATACATAGAAATATTTCTTTCAGCATTATTTTCGGCAATATCTAAAAACAAATTAACTAAATTATTTAAATTTTTTATTTCTTTTTCATTTAAATAATTTTTAGCAATAATTACATCTGATTTTAATATTTTACCATCTGGTGATTTTTCCCAAGTAGTAAGACCCATATTATCTTTTTTAGAATCAACTCTATTGTAAACTATTTCTGCTGCAGTTTGGCCAGTAATAGCATAATGAAATTTATTTTGAATAGTTTTATAGAAAGCTATTGCAGTATCACTATTTTTATCATAATCAATTGAGCACTCAGCAAAAATATCCGTAATTTTTTGATAAAACATTCTTTCACTAGTACGAATTAATTTAATTCTTTCAAGTAATCTATTAAAGTATTCTTGATCAGTTTTTCTAGCTTTCATAAATCTTTTATCATTTAAAGCAAAGCCTTGAACCATATAATCTTTAATTATTTTATTTGCCCAAGATCTAAACTTAATAGCCTTCTTAGAATTAACTCTAAAGCCTATAGAAATAATCATATCAAGATTATATATTTTTACATTTCTTTTAACGCTTCTATTACCTTCAGCTTGAACTAGTAAGGAATCCTTACTAGTTGAATTTTCATCTAGTTCTTGTTCTTTGTAAATATTAGCAATATGAAGAGTAATATTATTTCTTGTTGTATCAAATAATTTAGCCAAAGCATTTTGAGTTAACCAGACATCTTCATTTTCAAGTAATACTTCAATTTGAGTATTTCCTTCTTCATCATTATAAAATAAAATGTTTTTTTCATTTCCAATTAACTTATCATTCATTACCGCACCGCCTTTAAAATAATTTAATAAGTATTTATATTTTATAATACTCTTATTTAAATCATTAATCAATTATTTAGTCATTAAAAAATACTTCAAAACTAAGTACCTTAAGTTAAGTATTTATCAGCATTTGCAGTCATTCATCATATTTTTGGATTATTCAGAGCCCCATGTCCAGCATCAATCACAACACCTTTTAATGCCATATAAATCACCTATTTTAGTGTATGAAAAAAGCACAAATACGTGCTATTATCATTCTCATAAATTATTATTTTTTATTAAACATTTTAAATATTGAAGTAGCAGCATCTACAGCATCACTACCACTATTTGAAGAATTACTTGGCGTTGGTAAATATGGAAGAATACTATTTGCAAGTCTAACTAGTGGCATAGTTTGTACTATAACCTTTCCAGGGCCGGTAATAACTGTATTAAATAAGCCTTCACCACCCAAGAATATATTCTTTACTCCCTTAATTGTTTGAACATCTATTTTACATGTTTCATCCATTGATACAAGATATCCTGTGCTTAAAATCTTTTGTTCTCCTTCTTTTAAGTCAAATTCAACACTAGAACCATCAACCTCTAAGAAAACAACACCCTCTCCTGTTATTTTTTGCATAATGAAGCCTTCACCGCCAAAAATACCAACGCCAATTTTTTTATTGAAAAAAGTAGATAATTCTATATTTCCATATGAAGCTAAAAAAGCTGATTTTTGGCAAACAATACTTTGCCCATCATGTAAATCAACAGCCATAATTGACCCAGGAACACAAGTCCCAAAAACAATTTTTGCGCCATCCTTATTTGCGGTATAAATATTTTGAAATAAATTTTCTCTTGTAAATAATCTTCCAACAATTTTACCTAACCCACCATTTGATGAAGTATCCATTGTAATGCTAGAATCCATCCAACACATAGAACCACTTTGAGTGATCATTGCTTCCCCGCTATTTAAAGTACATTCAACAATTGGAAAACTTCCACCTTTAATTTCGTATTTCATAAAACATCTCCTTATAGTCAATCTAACATAAAATTTTAAAATAATAAATAATTTTAATTAAATTAAACAATAATTTTACAAGAATAATACAAACTTAGTAGTGAATTCAAAAAACAATGTATTACTATAAGTAACTATTACCTATTTTTTTAAATCTTATTGATTAATCAGGTTCAATTAATTCAATCTTAAAGCTCGTTTAAAGCATAAAAATTTATTATTACCAAAGCTTACTATTTATTTTCTGAAGAAGTATTACTTCCTAAAATTTTAACTCCACCATTTGCTTCTCTGTTCGAGTGGCCATATCTTTAATTTTAGAGTAGGCTTTATCTAATTTTTCTTGAAGTGAATTATTCATATCAATATAACTTTTTAACTTCATCTTCTAAAGAAGCGATTCTATCCTTTTGTCTATCTATCGTACTATTAAAGTCTTTCTTTAAAAGTTCTGTTTCATATTTATAATCTTTATTTAATTCTTTAGTAGCTTCTTCTTTACCACGTAAATATTCCTTTTCTAAAGTATTAGGCATATCTTTAATTTGTTTTTCTAAATCTTTTAGGTATTTTTCATTGTCTTTAGCATCATTTAATAATCTAGATGTTTCTTCTTCTTTTTTAGCTAATTCTTTTTCTCTTTTTTCTTTTTCATCTAACCATATAGTACTAAAAATAGGTTATTTATACTTAAATTTGCACATACAAAAAGCACATTTTTGTGCTTACTTTAAAATTAAATTATCAATATTAATATCTTCTTTAGTTATAGTTTTTAATACGCTTTTTCGTTTCTTATCTTTAACATTTGATGCATGTCTAATGACTGTTTTTTCATAAATATTACGAATAAATCTAGCATTTCCAAAATTCTTCATATTACGATTTTCATCAATTATTACTCTTAAATAATCTACTGCATCACTATTAACTATAAATCCTGCCTTAGTAGCCATACCTATAAAGATTTCAATAAGTTCATCTGTTGTATAATCTTCAAAGTGCAAAGTGTATCCAATTCTAGAAGCTATACCAGAATTACTATTTAAAAATGCTTGCATTTCCTTATTATATCCTGCAAATATAACTACTAATTTATCACGATAATCTTCCATTGCTTTAATTAAAGTTGCAATAGCTTCATCATTATACCCATTATCATTAGTAACTGCTAAGGAATATGCTTCATCAATAAATAATACACCATTCATTGCTTTTTCTATAACAGCATTTGTCTTTGGAGCAGTTTGACCAACATACTCAGCTACTAAATCTTTAACTGATACTTCAATTAGTTTGTTTTCTTTTATATAATGCAAATTATATAATATATCTGATATAAGTCTAGCAATTGTAGTCTTACCAGTTCCTGGATTACCTAAAAATACCATATGAAGATTAATATCTTTGATTTTTAAATCATCTCCAGCTTTTTCTTTTAACTTAATAACATCAACAAGTTCATAAAGAACCTTTTTAACCTTTTCTAAGCCAACTAATTCATTAAGACTACTAAATACCTCATCAATAGATTTTTCTTCTTTTAATAGCGGTATTTCTTTATTAAAAGATATATATTTAATTAGGCTATTTTCAAAACTTACAAAATCAACATCATTATTATAAGTAGCACTAATATAATCAAGAAGTTTAATCTTTAAATCATCATCTATACTAACTTTATCTAATACACTATTATAGACATCTTGAACATCAGGATTAACTCCTTCAATGTTAAAAATAAAATAATCATTTTTTAAATCTTCTCTGCCCAAAAAGAAATTATCAACTTCCGTTTTAGTACCACTTATTATTGTAATTTGTTTATAATCATTTTTTAAAAATTCCTTTAAATCATAAATAAATTCATAAATTCTTTTTTGCTCTTGAAGGGCTAAACCATTTAAACTATGAAAAAATATAAGTCCATAATCATTAAAACTAGTATTCTTTTCAAGTTTATATAATGATAATTCATACCATTTATTATTAATATAATTATATAAACTGCCAAAATCTAATAGCACTTTTATTATCTTATCTCTTAAATCATTATTATTAACCTTTAAAGATATTCTAAATGGAATATAATTTTTTTCTTCTCCATCATGATATCTTTTCATATAATCAATTATCTTTTTTAAAAGATTTTTAGATTCATCAGTAATATATAAATTATCAATATCTAGAAATAAAGAAGCAAGTTTTTCTTCTCGACCTACTTCTTCATCTAATTTTACTTCTATTTTAGGTACTAACTTTGGATCAAAGAAATCTTTATAAATATCTTTTAAATAATCTTTAGTATTCATAAAACCACTATTTTTCTACATGTATTTCTAACATTTTATTCTTTAATTCTTTTTCTAAATCTTCTAAAGTCTTTTCAGCTTCTGCACGTTTAATTCTACCTTCTTCATGAATCTTAATTACAGAGTCAATAGTATCAATTAAATCTTGATTAGTCTTTTGAAGAGTTTCCACATCTACAATAGCTTTTTCACTTTCTTTAGCAATATCAATTGAGCCTTGTTTTAGAGTTTCACTATTTTTAATTAACATTTCGTTAGTTAGTTTAGATACTGCTTGTTGTCCTTTTAAAGCCATTTTAGCATTATTAATTCCAAGAGCAAGTACCATTTGATTTTTCCATAAAGGAATAGTGTTGGTAATAGAACTTTGAATTTTTTCAACTAATTCTGATTCATTGTTTTGTAAAAGTCTAATTTGTGGAGCCATTTGAATAGAGATAATTCTAGTTGTCTTTAAATCATAAATTTTCTTTTCAAATCTGTTAATAATATTTTCTAAATCATTTACTTTTTGAATTTCTAATTGATCTCCACTCTTTTTAGCTTCTTCTTTTAATCTAGGTAGTTCAATTTCTCTTAATTCTTTTAGTTTTCTTTCGCCAGCTATAATATATAGGGATATTTCTTTAAAATATTCTAAATTCTTTTCATACATAGTATCAAAGATAGTAATATCTTTAAGCATTTGTAATTTATCTTTTTCTAGACCTGCTTCAATAGTATCAATATTTTTTTCTATTTTGCTATATCTTGCTACTAGAAAGTCAAATTCTTTTTTAGCACTATTGAAAAGTTTAGCAAAAATATTTTTACTACTTTTTCCGCTTACATCTCTATCAAAAGATTTAATCTCACTAACTAAATTAGCAAGTAAATCTCCAACTTCTCCAGTATTTTTAGTTTTAACATCTTCTAAAATACTATCAGAAAATTTTGATATTTTTTCTTGCGCTGCAACTCCATATTGTAAAATTTGAGCAGCATCATTAATGTCAATTTTACTATTAAATTCATCTATTGCTTGCTTTTCATTATTTGATAATTCATCATAGTTTAATGATTTTTCAATTTTAGCATCAGTTACCTCTTTAGCATTAACTAAAGATGATACTTTTTCTTCTTCTACTTTTTCTTCAACTTTTAATTCTAATTTTTCCATTTTTTAATTCTCCTTTAAATAATTTATTAGTTTATTATAAATATCCATTTTAAGACTGGTAACAGTACTAGTAATTTTTTGTGGTACACCAATGTCAACATTTGATGCATCTACTGAGCCAGTAACTCCTGTTCTAAAGCCATATCTTTCCCAAGCAATTTTACTTATTTCAGAATCATTTAAAGCCTTGTATAATTTAGCACCATTATCGGTAAATACGGTAAAACAATGACTGTTCCAAATGGTTGGGCTTGGATATAAAATTCTAATTTCATCTTTTACTTTGGCAAAAGCATCTGGACTTGAGGTAGCAAAATCAATCATACTTTTTTCGTAATCAACTATCATTGGTTCACCGCCCATACCAGTTTTTAGATATCTTTCAAAAAGGTCAGCTGGAGTGTTATTCATATAACCTGATTTAATATAAAACTCTTTTAATTTAGGTAAGTTTTTATCAACATTTTCATTTGTTACTTCGCCAGAACTTAAAATAGATAATAATAATCCATAATAAGTAGCTCCTGGACTTGATGATACTGGGTCAGTACTAGCTATATTAATTGAACCATATAAATCTTTTAAACCAATATCTTTCCATTTTTTACCATTTAGAATATAATCTATTAATTTATTCATATCTGTAATAAAGTATACTCCATCATTATTAGTTACAATCTTCTCATTAATTAAAACATCAACTACTTCTTTCCAACTATAAATTACGATTGGAGTATTAAGAGTTAATCCACCATCTAAAACAGTGTATCTATCTGATTCTCCTTCATCTTTTTTAGGACTTAGTTTATAGTAATCATAAAATCTTTGGTCAGATGTAAACAATGCATCATATTTACTAACTCCTTCTGTATTTATAGTAATGTCTTCTTTAGAATTTAAACGCGCTATAATATTTTTATTACCTAATCCTATATTTTCTCTGATAAGGGCTTTAGTAATAGTTTTTCCATTACTCCAAGTATCAAATACTACATCTAGTTTATATTTATTTCGTAAAATTTTTTTAACATCGTTATCGTTTAGAAAATCTTCTTTACCACCACCGGTTGCTACATAAACAGTAGTAAGTTTTCCACTTAGAAACTCTCCGCCATCTTTATCAGATAATTTTTTAATTACGATAATAGCACCTATAATAATGATGAATAGCCCTATTCCAAGCAAGGTTTTATTATTTTTCATCTTTTTCTCCTTTCATTATTAAATTATCATCCACTATTCCATCTGCTTTAAGCATCATGTCATATACTTTCATTTCAGCATCTGCATCCATTATGTCTTTAGAATATAGTGAGGCTAAAATAGATTTAAAGGCATTACTAGTTTCTTTAATCATTAAGTCAGCTTTATTCATAAAAATTACGCCTTCACGAGATGCAAGTTTTTGGTTTTCAACCTCATCATATCTTTTTAATATTTTTATAAGAACTGGTAAATAATAATCAAAGAAATTATTTAGTTTATCAGCTTTTTTAGGATACTCTTCAATAGTATTAATAATTTTTGTAACTGTTTCATTGATATCATTTAAATTGCATCTAGTATCAATTGATTCTACTTTAGGAATCATATCTAGAATTTCTTTATTTTGTTTTTTAGCATTAGTAAGTTTCATATATAATGGTAAATCAGTATTTTTTAATTTATCATTTTTAACCATACCTGACATTACAAGCTCACTTGCTCCAAAAGCTGCACATCCAATGGCAAGAGCTGGAGCTAAAGCAATTGATAAGCCAAGATATGGAATAGCAAAAAATGTTCCGCCAACGACAGCTGATATTACTTCTTTACCTTTCATTTTAATTATAACTCCTAACTTCACTAAAGGCTCTTTTTAATCCATTTTTACCATTAAATACTTTTCCATTGGATAACTGAGCAAGTTTAGATAATTCTTTATCGTCAGCATCACCAAAGGTAATACTGTAAATTGGAGTAGTTTCTTTATTTGAATTATAGTATCTTTTTAAATCATTAAATGAACCAGTGTTTGATCTTCCATCTGTCATTAATATAACAGTTTTGGTGTAATCATTACTACTGCTTTCTTTTAGGACTTCTAAAGCTTTAATACTTGGATCATATAGATTTGTTCCACCATTTGCTTTTAATTTATTAATCTCTTTAATAACTTCAGATGTTTCACTACCTAATCTAGTTTTAGAAATATTTTGAGCTTTGTTACTAAATGGAATAATGGTTATTTTATCACTACTACTAAATTGTAAATTGTCTTTACTTGCTAAGTTATAATCTAAAATGTAGTTCATAGCATCTTTTAGTTCATTTAGGCCATCTTTATACATGCTACCTGATACATCTAAGCAAAAGACTACGTGTGTAGGTTTTCTTAAGGCTTCAATATATAAATTCATTGCTTTAGTAATAACTGACTTACTAGGATATTTCATATCTTTTAAATACTTGCTAGTATCAATTCCCCAGTCTTTGTTAAATACTTTTTGGTCAGCATTTTTATTAATTCCTCCATACCAAGAACGGTATCCATATTCTTCCATTTGTTTTATGGCTTCATCGCTTCTTAAATACGATTGAATTTTCTTAAACTTTTCTTTTTTTACAGTATTATCAGAATCATTATTAATATAAGCAAAAGGCATATCATTAATTGCAACTCCATCAATTGGATAAACTAAATATAGTGGTTCTTTTCCTTTTTTAATTAATTCTTCATTAAGCTCAATTAGAGAACTTTCATAACTAATCATAGCATTATAATCACCATTTTTAAAGATTTCAGATAAGTATTCTTCATCACCACTTACTCTTTCAACACCTTTAAAAAATGATTTTAAATCTTTAATTAGTTGCTCATTTTCAAGCATTTTTTCAGTTAATACTTCAGGACTTCCTGCTAAGCTATTTAAAAATGATAAGTAACTAGTTGCTCCTGTATTAGTTTTAGTTACTGATGCCATAATGTATTTTAATTTTCCATCTTTTATAGCATTTAGTAAATCTTTATTATAGATTTCTTTATCAATAAATCCAAGCTCTTTAGCTTTGCTTTTAGTAATACCCATAACAACTGGATCTATTAATATTGATTTACTATCTGTAGTTAGATATGAATTGTTTAGCATATATAACCATATGGAATTACTAATCCATACAGCATCATAATTAGAACTATCTTCATTTAACATATCTACAATTTCAATATCTCCGTAATGCTCAATTTCAACTTTAATATTGTTCTTTTTGGCATATTTTACTATGCTTTCATCCATTTTTTTAGTTCCAGAAGAAGCAAGTATTCTAAATACATTATCATTTCTTTTATTTGAAATAGTTTTATTATTGCTTTCAAATGAACCAGATAAAAGATTTAAAACATAATAAATAATCAATATTACAAATACTACTTTTAAAAAACTAGGACCATTGTTTTTACCCATAGTAAGCATCACCTCAATCTAATATAAATATACCATATTTTAAAGAAAAAAAGAATTGTTTAACAACTCATTTTATTTATAATTAAAACAACCAACTATTCTATATTAAAGTCTTGCAATTTAACGCAATTATTTATTAAAAATATTGATATCAAAAGCAAAGTCATAACTAATAAAATCTTTAAAGTTTGTTTCTATGTAAGCTTTTTCTTTATGTGAATAATTTGCTATTTCTTTAGAGCCAAAGTTATTAAATACTTCTTTAACTTTTTTTAACAACAATAGTTCTTCTTTACTAAATAAATTACTATTAAATTTTCTTTTTGAGGATATTTCGTATGCTTCATATTGACCATAATATTTTGATTCATAGGAAATTAAATCATCATTAATACAATCGACTAAAATAGATTCAAAATTATCAGGTACAGGTCCGTGTGGTAGTTTAACGTATTTTAATCCAGTCATTGATTGACCAGTATTTTTGTAATTAATAAAATCAGTATAAAACATTTCTTTTAATAACTTTGTTTTAAAAATGCCACCATCTGCTAAAAAAATAATAATATTATTAACTTTTTCTTTTATTAATTTTGTATAGCCATTAAATTCATTTAGATTATCTGTATTTAGTGTAACCTCAATTAAATTATTCGCTATTTTTCCTAATTTTTCATTTAATTTATCATAATCTTTTTTTGAAAAATGGTCTTTATTTGCCTCAATAAATAAATATATACTCTTTGGATTTTCTATTAATGTCTTTAATAATATTAAATAGCTATCATTAGGAATTGATTGCCCTGTTTCATAACTAACTAGAGTTTTCTTTGCGCATCCAATAACTTTGGCAAATAATTCTTGAGAAAGATTGTAGCTATGCCTTAAGTTGATAATATCTTCTTTCAAAATACCATATTTTTCACTATATAATTCTAATCCTTTTTTAGATACTTCGTTATCTAAATTAGCATCATAAACCATATTATTACATTTACTACAAAATCTTCTATTTGCATTAAAAGTAATTTTTTCACCCTTAATTATATATTCATGAGTATATTCTTTTACATATGTATCTTCACTATTACAAAAATTGCATTTCATTCAAATCACCCCAACTATTACATATTATCAATATGAAATGATAAGCAGACTGTTTCATTTTCTAAATCATTATTACTTTCTATTTTTATTTTAATATATACCATATAACCATTAATTATTCTCTTGAAAACTAAAGCATTACCTTCTTTATTATAAAATGGCCTATAATCAAAAACATAGTCTATATTAGATAATGATAGTATTATTTTCCAAGCATATTCTTCAGTAATACCAATTGCTAATAGATCTTGAATATAATCTCTATCAGGCCTAATTTGAAACCTTCTTTTGCCATTATTTATTAACTTTTTAGCACTGTTTAATAGTCTTAGCTGCTTTTCATTCATTTTAGCCCCCTTAAAATAAGTTTATAGGATAATAGTAACATATGTTACCATTTACGTCAATAGCATTAATAATATAGTTAAAAATAATATTGTTAAATCTTATAAACATTTCACCACTATTAATTTAATAAATTAAAAAAGATGATATTAAACTATCATCACTAAATAGGTTGTAATAAAAACAATTATATTACTAAGTAGATTAACAGCATCATTATTCATAAAACTAATTCCTTTTATAAGTTTAGTTTCTTTATTACAATGATTTTTATTTTCAACTATTTTTTTGCATTTATTACATTTAAATTTACCTTGTAAGTAAGCACCCATTACACTATCAGCATAAGAATCTAATGCACTCATTAGAATAATTATTAAATAGTTTACGATAAAACCACCACTTAGATAATATACTGCTCCAATGATAAGTCCTCCTAAAAATGAAGCGCTTATTCCAAGAGATGAAACAGCACCAGATTCTCCTTTTTTCATGGGTTTAAATGTGAGAGGATTAATACTTTTTCCTTCAGATAAAGAACCAATAGATGATGCTAAAGTGTCTGCTAAACTTCCACCTAATACAGCATAATACATAACAAGAAATAATTCATTTTGTTTAAAATAATATAATATTAGTGCACAAGTAGGTGTTAAGACATTACTAAACATTTGATATATCGTTCTTTTTTCATCAACATCTTTCTTTTTTAGTTTGTCACTTAATATAGTAAGAAAAAAAGTTAAAGCTAAGGCTATAAAAGTATATTTTCCACCAGTATAAGTAATTATTATTCCCATTATCCATGCAGCTATAATGCCTGGGATAGTAATCTTATTTTTCCACAAAGCAAATAAAGCTAAAATTGATGGTAATAATATTACTAAATACATTTTATATCACTCCTAATCCTAAACTAATTAAAGAAACCCCTAAAGGTAAATATAAATTATCTAAGCCTTTTTCTCCTATTATTTCTAATCCTAAACTTGTTAGACTAATTATTAGTATTTTCCAAATATTTAAATTTAAACTAAATACTTGATTAAATATAATTACAACTATACTTGCAATAAACAAAACAGTTAATGATCCTGCAAATGTTTTATTTTTATATATTTTTTTACTTTTAATATTTTTACCAATTAATGGAGCTAAACCATCTCCAAATGCCATTACAAATAAACCAATTCCAAAATATGGATAAAATTCTGGATAAAAGTGAGTTATAACAGCCATTATGAAACTACTAATAGCATAATAAACTGTTCCTGGACTATTATCTTCTTCCATTGATTTTAAAAGTTCTTTTTTATAACTAATATAGTTTAAAACTATAAATGTAAATGGAACAATTATGATATGAATGGTAGAGCCAAAATATTTATAAAAAAAGATATAGAAAAATGAAACTCCAATATGAATTAATTTTCTAGTATAAGTGCCGTTTCCTTTTTTATATAAAAGAGAAGATATTCCAAGGATTAAAAATATGTATAAGTACGTGTAGATATATCCTTTTAGTATCATAATCCGGGATACGCTCCAAATCCAAGTGGCAAGCCAATAATATAGAATAATAAGATAATTACTATCCACATAATCATTGTGCTTATGCTGTAAGGAATAATATATTTAATACATTTAAACATACCATCGCTTTCTTCTGTATTATATAATTCCATAAAAGCTAAATAAATTACAAAATAAGCCATAATTGGTGTTAATCCATAAGTAACACATTCTCCTGCTCTAAATATTAATGTCGCAAATTCAGGAGATAAACCAGCATTCATAAAAGTTGGAACTGCTGATGCATTCATAATTACCCATTTATTAACTGAGCCTGGAAGCGCAATTGTAGCAACTGCACTAAGGATAAATAAAAGTAATATTAATGGTATACCAGTAAATCCTGATGTACTTATAAAATTAGCAAAACTTGCAGTAATAACTGAGCCTATATTTGTTTTCTTAAAGATAAAGATTAGGGATGATGCAAAAAATATTAAGACTAATACTTTACCAATTTTATCTAAAGAATAACCTAAAGCATCACCAAAATCTTTTTGATTTTTAATAGATTTAGTAGTTATTCCATAAGTTAGTCCTAAAATAAAGAATAAGAAGGTTACAACAAATACAAATCCTTGATTAAAGAAAGAATTGTATCCAAATAATTTATCAATATATAACTTTTGACTATAATCTAAAAAGTTTCCTCCAAGTGGAGCATTTGGAATTATGTTATAAATAAAGAAGAATAAGTAAATAATTCCAGCTAAAGAAGAAATAAACAATCCTCTTTTTTCTCTTTTAGTTAAATAGTCTTCTTTTTCTTCAAATTCATATTTACCTAGTTTTGGAACAGTTATTTTTTCTGTAATAGATGTATTTATAAAAGCAAGTGAAATTGCAGAGATAAGCATTACTAATAAATAACTATGAGTACCAATGTTATAATCTTTGATAAGTAAATTTGCACTATTCATACTATAACTTATTATAGTTGAACCAATACTACTCATAAATACATTTATCCCAATCCCACATGATAATGAAGCAAATGCACATATAATTCCCGCTTTTGGATTTCTTTTACCATATTTAAATAAAAGTGCGGCAATTGGAATAAGTACTATATAACTTAAATCCCCACCAATTGAGGCTATAATGCATATTAAGGAAAGAACAAAAGTTACCATCTTTTTACTAGATTTTTTAGTAAGAACATAGAATAATGAATCTAAATATCCACTTTTATCCATTATACCAATACCAAATAAGGTAATTATTAACATTGATAAGGGAGTAAATGAGGCAAAATTTGATACCGCATTACTAAAGATAAATTTTAGTCCACTTAAGCTAAATAAATTTTCTGGTTTTACTAATTCTTTAACATAAGTACCATTATTTGATATAGTATTATAAGTAGTACTCACATTAAATAAAGTTAGTATTCCACTTAGCACTATTACTCCAAGTATTAATAAACAAAAAGTAATAATGGGATGTAAGACTATTTTATCACGTACTTTTTTAATCTTTCTCATTTATAACTCTCCTTAATTTTTTTTCAAATTCTAATCTATCCATCATAATTTCTCTATTACAATGAATACATTTTATTTTAATATCAACCCCAACCCTAGTAATTAACCACACATTATTTTTACAAGCGTGTGGTTTTTTCATTTCTACTTTATCATTTAATTTATATGTTTTCTCCATTATGTACCTCGATTTGATCGTAAGGTATTTTTATATTGTTTTCTTCATATGCTTCTTTAATTAATTTTAAGGCAAGTCTTTTTAAACCAAATTGGCTACCTTGTTTACATTTGAATTTAATTAAGTAATTTATAGCAGAAGATTCAAATGCATCAATACCAAGATATTCTGTTTCTTCAACATCTTCTTCTTTACCTAATTTATTTAATACCTTATTTAAAACTTTCTCTACTTTTTTATGATCACATTCATATGCTGTTGGTATAGTTAACATTACGATAGTTTTTTTCTGACTTAAGTTAATAACTTTATCAACATTACGATTAGCTATTATTAATACTTCACCTTTACCATTTTGAATTTTAGTGCTTTTAAGTCCAAATTCAGAAACAGTACCAGTAAAATTTCCATAAGTTATTAAATCACCTACTACATAATAGTTATCTAAAATAATATTAACTCCACCGATTATATCTTTAAGAAGATCTTGAAAGGCTAGACCAATTACCGCACCTATTACACCTAATCCGGCTAAAATAGAACCTGTATTAACTCCATATATACTTAAAATATTTAAAGATGCTAAAATTATAATTAAATATTTGATAATATTTTTTATTAATAAAATTACGGTTTTTCTTCTTTTTTTCTCAAGTTCAGTTTTTCCTCTAATATTGGCTTTATCAATAGCTTTTGCAATTATATTATAAATAAGCCATGATAGAATAACAACCAAAGCTGGACCATAAAATTTAACTGATTTAACTACATCTAAAACTTTATCTAAAAAATCCATTAATCTTCATCCAATCCAATATTTAATATTTCAAAAATTCTAGCTAAGTCGGCATCACTATCAAATGGAATTACCATTTTATCTTTATGAATTTGGACTTTTACTCCAAGTTTATCTCTTAGAACATTTTCATAAGAGTTATATATATATGGCCTTGTGCTAGTTCTAGTGATTGGTTGCCTTTTTGGCATTGTTTCTTCAGAACTAATTTTTTCAAGTTCACGAACTGATAAGTCTTCTTTTACAATTCTAGTAGCTAAATCATTAATAAGCTCTACATCATCTATTTTACTTAAAACTCTAGCATGTGATGGACTTATTTCTTTGGTATTAATTTGATCTCTTACTGTTTTTGGTAGTTTCAATAAACCTAACAAATTAGTAATGTAACTACGACTTTTACCAAATTTAGTGGCAACTTCTTCTTGAGTCATATTTGTTGCTTCAATATATTTTTCAAATCCTTCGGCTAGTTCAATAGCACTTAAATCTTCTCTTTGGATATTTTCAAGTATTGCTATATCCATCATTTCTTGATCAGTAAAATCTTTTACAATGGCAGGAACTGTTTCCATTCCAGCAATTTTACTTGCTTTACAACGTCTTTCACCAGCAACTAATTCATATCCATGAATAGATTTTTTTACGATTACAGGCTCTACAACGCCATGAATTTTAATACTTTCAGCTAGTTCTTGAAGAGCTTCTGGCTCGAAATATGTTCTTGGCTGATATGGGTTACTTCTAATTTCATCTAAAGGAATGTTAATAATGTCATTTTTATTAACATTTACAGATTCTTGTAATTTTTCTTCAATTTTATCTATTGAATCAAAATGTAATTGTTCACTATTAAATAATTGTTCTAGTCCAATTCCTAAAGCTTTTCTTTTATTATTTGCTTCCATCTCTTTCTATAACCTCCTTGGCTAAATTAGTGTATGCTTCAGCTGCTCTACTAGTTGGATCATACTCATTAATTGGTTCTCCATGACTAGGGGCTTCTACTAATCTAATAAGTCTTGGAATTATGGTGTTAAATACCTTATCTTTAAAGAATTTTCTAACCTCTTCTACTACTTCTAATCCTAAATTAGTTCTTGAATCTAATAAAGTTAAAAGTACACCTTCAATTTTTAAATTAGGATTTAATCTTGTTTGAGTCATTATTATAGTATTAAGAAGTTGAGTTATACCTTCAAGAGCAAAAAATTCACATTGAACAGGTATTATAACTGAGTCACTTGCTACTAGAGCATTAGTTGATAATAATCCTAATGATGGTGGACAATCTATAATTATATAATCATAATTATCCTTTATTGGTTCTAAGGCATCTTTTAATTGTTCATTTTTCTTAAAGGCAGCATTTTGATATCCTTTTTCTAATAATTCAAAATCAAGACCAGCTAAATTAATAGTGGCAGGAATAATTGATAAATGGGTAAATCCAGTTTTCCTTATGGCTTTTTTAGCTTCAACTGAACCATTTAAAACATCATAGATGCTATACTCTATTGCACCTTTATTTACTCCTAAGCCAGTTGTTGCATTACCTTGAGGATCTAAATCGATAATTAAGGCTTTTTTGCCTAATTTACCTAAAGAAGCAGCTAGATTTATACTAGTTGTTGTCTTTCCTACTCCACCTTTTTGATTAACTAATGATATTATTCTTGTCATATTTACCACTCTCACTACAATATTTATTTTATCATATATATTTAACCTTGTGTGTTATTTTTATATATTTTTTATTATTAAAAAGAAAAATCTAAATTAAAGACGTTATTCTTCTAATAACCAATTGGCAATATCTAATATTTTTAATCTCTTTTTATAGCTATAAAATCAATTTTTTTATTACTATATAATTATATCATTTATCACTCCGAAAATAATTAAAAAATAATTTTTTTCGGAATACCTTTTTCTTTAATAAGGAAGTGAAAGATTTTACTCTAGGACTGTTTTTATTTTAAAACAAAAAAGAGCATATTGCTCAATTTTATTGAACTGAAAAACGAGCATATTGCCCGTTAAATTATTTTAATATAATTGTATATATTTTAATTATCTAATACTGGATAACCTTTAGTACTATCATATTTCCAATCAGATAGTTCATAGTCAGCTAATGCTCCATCATAAATTGTATTTAAATCTATAGCTCTTTTATTCTGATTTAATTGATTGACAAATTCAGGACTTGACATATATTCACTAGTTATAGGAGTTCCTACATTTAATACATTTGATGCAGATATATTATCTAAATAGTAAGCATTATTTAAATAGTATGGGTTTGGTTTATCACTTCTATTATAGAATAACCCATAATTTTCTGATTCAATACTATTTATTGTACCTATATTATATGAATTATTAATATATAGTTTGTAATTAGATATTGTCAATCCTGCTGCATAATATGAGTTAATTTCTCCATTATTATATGAATTTATTATATAAGATTGATAATTATTATAACCTATTAGTCCACTAGCACGTTGATTAGATGTAATAGTTCCTATATTATAACTATTCAGTATATAATATCTACCATCAGAAGTACTAGCAGTAAAACCTAATAACCCACCGACAGAAGTAGATGATCCTCTAACACTAGCATCACTAGAAATGTTCCCAGTATTATAGCATTTATCTAATTTTATTAAATGTATAGAATACCCAACTATACCGCCTGTTCTAGTGCCCCCTACTAAATTACCAGCGTTATAGGAGTCATTTATTATACATTTGATATTGCACCAACCAATTAGTCCACCGACATTATAATTTATTTCCTCAGTGTTTCCATTATTTGCATTATAAAGAGTTCCACTATTACTTGAATTCTCAATAGTTATTTCTCCATTAGCCTTACCAATTATTCCACCTAATGCTGTATGATCAGTTTGGATAGTTGTTAAGCTGACATTACCGCTATTTGATGATTTGTATATTTGTGTAATATTTGTTGAAGCATTGTCTCTTCCAACTAAGCCAGCCGTGTGTTTTCCTATGCTATTAGTCACAGTACCTTCATTTTTACTCTTTTCAATTATTAATGTACCATTATTTATGCCTATTACCCCCCCAGTATTATTGCCATTAGAAATATTTCCTTTATTAACACAATGTCTAATTAATAAATTATTATTTGTTTCAAGTCCACCAATTATTCCACCTAATGACCATGTGCCAACACTACTCGTTATATTTATTTCGTTTATTAAATTGTTTAATATAGAATTACCATTATAAATTGCACCTATTATTCCAGAGTTAGATACAACTGTTGTTAATATTTCTCCGCTTATAATTAAATTTTCAATTGTATTTCCATTTATCACTCCCCATAAACCTAAAAAACTATTTTGTACATTATTATTGATATATAAATTATCTATTCTATGGTTTTGTCCATCATATGAACCTTTAAAAGCATGATCTCTATTTCCTATTGGATAGAATCCACTTCCGGTTGTTAATTCTGTTTTTATATCTTCGACTGTTCCATTACCATTAATATCTCCATATGATGTATCGTTTGCATTTTTGTATGTTGTACTATCATTAAAGTCTAAATCTCTTGTTTGAATAAACCAAGTTTTTGCATATGCTTTGCCTGCATTTACTTCATTAGATAAATCTACTAAGTCTTCAATATAATTTATTTCTTTTTTGTTTACTGCTTCTATTGATACAGTATATGAAAAACTTTTACCTAAATCTTGTTTTTGGCTTTCTTCAATACTATCATAATAAGTTGTTATAGTATATTCGTGAATAGTATTTGTAGGTATTTCAATTACACTTGTTATTGGCATCTCTGCAAGTGGTAATGTATCTTTTGGTACAATATTTTCATTACCTTTATCTAATTTATAATTTATTCCACCGTAAACAAATGGATTAGTAATATCACTTATTCTTATGACATAATATGCAGTGTTTCCTCCTGTATTTTCTACTTTAAATGTTTTAGATTCGCTCCATCCTGGTATTATATTACTTGCATTTATCTGTTTTTCTCCATCTGTGAATGTCAGTTCTAAATAAGCTGCTGTGGCTACTATGGTACTAGTGCTTTCATTATTTATTATTCTAGCTACAAAGTAAGCATAACTAATCGCCATACTTATTATGAATAATCCTATTATTAGTATTGTTATTATTATTTTATTATTTAACTTCATAATTACCTACTTTCATTAGAATTACTATTCTATATATTTATATTAACATATATCTTAACAAAATTGTATATTTTTCTTAATTTTTATATTAATAATTTATATTAAGAGTGAGTATTTTTAAAAATATTTTTTTGTATAAATATTTTTAAAAATACTCATTATATAGCTTAGTCATTAGATATTAACCCAATATTATTATTTAATGAAGAAAAAAATAGATAATATTGAATAAGTTTCAGTGTAATTAGATACATTATTATTTTAAAATAATATATTTGATTGTTAAGTCAAAAAATGTCGACTCCAATAGTGTTTTTTGACTTTTTTAATTCTTTAATTATCTATTACTTTTTATATGTTGATTTTATAAATTCTAACTTCAACTACTGATATTTATTTTTATTATTTTTTTGAGGATTTGATATATCGTTGTATGTTGTTATTGTATAATTGTGAATTTCTACTACTCTAATTTAAAGATTGTTTCTTCCATAGATTTGCTACTTTGTAATAGTTTTTATACAAAAACTTAATATAATATATCTTAAGAAATTTATATCAAAATTTTAAATTATATAATAATTGTTTTTTCATTTTATAATAAATAGTAAGAAAAAATTTGAGATTTTTATTTAGTTTTCAACAAAATACTCTAGTTATCAACAAAACACTTAAATAAAAAAGGAAATTAGCCCTTAACCGTTAATATAAGTAATAGAGGGTGTAATTAATATTTCCCGGGATTAATAAGTTTTTATATCTTCTTAGAAAGGAAAGCTATGGTAAAAGAAAACAAACATAAAAAGATTATTCCAGTAGGTTATGATAGAGCTTTCAAAAAAATATTTGGTGATAATAATGCCATAGAAAGAGTAGAAGCTTTTTTATCAGAATATTTAAATATACCTTATGAAGATCTTAAAGGAAATGTAATTATTTTAAATGAAGAAATTAGAGATAATACTAAAGAATCTAAAAGAAAATCGGTAGATATATATGCTGATATTGATTTAAAAGATAAATTAAAAGTTAATATTGAACTTAATTTTTTTCATAAAAATATTAAAAGAAATATTGTATATGTATGTAATTTAGTATCAAGTAATATAAGAAATAAAGAAGCATATGAAAAAATGCCTAAGTTATTACAAATTAATTTTGATAAATTTGAGATAGATAAAAATAATCCTAATATAGTTAAAAGGTATTATTTAAAAAATGAAGTTGGAAGTATCTTAGATGAAGGACTTGAAATAGATCATGTTAATATTGTTAAATGTTATAAAGAATGGTATAATCAGTCTATTGAAAGGAATAGACTAGAAGATCAAAGGATAATCAGATTAGGAGCATTATTGTATGCAACTGATATGGACAATTTTGAAGAATGTCTAAAAGGGACAAAGATGGATAACGATACTAAAGAAAATATTAAAAAAGCAGTATCTGCATTTAATGATATGGAGATTGAAAATTTATTTTATGATGAAGAAGTAGATCGTAAGATGATTGAAAATGACGAAAAAATAATTGCAAGAAGAGAAGGTTTAGCCGAAGGAAAAGCCGAAGGATTAGCAGAAGGAAAGGCTGAAGGAAAGGCTGAAGGAAAGGCTGAAGGAAAGGCTGAAGGAAAGGCTGAAGAAAGAATTCAAATTGCTAAAAATCTTTTAAGAAATAATATAGATTTAGATATTATATCAGAATCTACTGGACTTTCAAAAAAGGAATTAGAAAATATTAAAATCTAATTCCTTTTATTTTATCTTTTTTATTAGTTCATAATTAGGTTCTGCCATATATGGTTTTGAAGTTAAAGACTCTAAACTATTAAGTTTAAAAAATATATCTGAATTTTATTTAAATCATCTTCTGTTAAATCTTTTTTAAATTTTAAATATTTAAGTAATTCTTTTAATTCAAGACCTGCAGTTATATAAAAACTCATATCGTTTTTTTCATTAATATTACTAGTATCAATATCATAGTTAGTAGGAATTTTGTATATTAAATCTTTACCTTTATTGTCAGAAGTAGTTTTATATAATATAGAGCGGCAATTAAGACTATCATATCCATTAAAAGAATTTTCGTGATTACTGATTATTGGTAAAACCATAATTAGATTGCCAGCCATTACCTCATTATTTTTTATTGCAATAAAAAGATTCTAATTGTTGTTAGAATCCTCTTTTTTAGATTTTTTATTTGTTTTTTTATTTTCTTCTTTTAGATTTTCTTCATCAGTAATTACATATTCTTCTACTGTTGAAAGTTTACCATTTGCTACTAATTCATCTATTTCTTCTTTAGTAATTGTTTCTCTTTCTACTAATGTATCAGCGATAAGCATCACTAAATCTTTATTATCTTTTAAGATTTTAGTTGCATTTTGATAACATTCATCCATAATTTTTCTAACTTCATTATCAATTTCTAAGGCTACAGTATCACTGAAGTTTTGACTCTTACTATTATAGTCTCTTCCTAAGAAAACGCTTTCTGAAGGATGTTCAAGTTGAACTGGTCCTAAATCACTCATGCCATAAGTAGTTACCATTGCTCTAGCAATTTTTGTGGCTTTTTTAAAGTCATCAGATGCACCAGTTGTAATTTCACCAAAGTATAACTCTTCAGCCACTCTACCTCCAAGTAATCCAGTAATTTGTGCGAGTAATTGAGTCTTAGTTGCAATAGATATTTTTTCTTCTTTAGGAAGCATCATGGTGTATCCACCAGCTACTCCTCTTGGGATTATAGTTATTTTATGAACTTCATCAGCATCTTTTAATTTTAAACCAATAACTGCGTGTCCAGATTCATGAATTGATACTAAACGTTTTTCTTCAGCATTAATAGTTCTACTAACTTTAGCTGGACCCATTAATACTCTATCAGTAGCTTCATCTATTTCACCCATACCAATTGAATTTTTATTTCTTCTGACTGCTAGAAGAGCTGCTTCATTAAGTAAATTTTCTAAGTCTGCTCCACTAAAGCCTGGAGTTCTTTTTGATAAGTTTTCTAAACTTACAGTTTTATCAAATGTTTTATTACGAGCGTGAACTTCTAAAATTGCTTTTCTTTCTTTTTGGTCTGGAAGACTTACTGTAACTTGTCTATCAAATCTTCCTGGTCTTAAAAGAGCTGGGTCTAATACATCTGGTCTATTAGTTGCAGCTATAATAATAATTCCTTCATTTGCACCAAATCCATCCATTTCAGTAAGTAATTGGTTAAGAGTTTGTTCTCTTTCATCATGACCACCACCAAGGCCAGTACCTCTTTGGCGACCAACTGCATCTATTTCATCAATAAATATTAAGCATGGTGCACTTTGTTTTGCTTGTTTAAACATATCACGAACGCGAGATGCACCAACACCTACGAATAATTCTACAAAGTCAGATCCACTAATATAATAAAATGGTACATTTGCTTCACCAGCAACTGCTTTAGCAAGTAAGGTTTTACCTGTTCCTGGAGGCCCTACTAATAAAACACCTTTAGGAATTCTAGCGCCTAATTTTTGAAATTTTTTAGGATTTTTTAAAAAGTCAATAAGTTCACTAACTTCTTCTTTTTCTTCAACTAAACCAGCAACATCACTAAAATGTGCTTCTGCTTCTTGAGATAATTTAGCTTTACTTCTTCCAAAATCAATACTATTTTTATTAGTTCCACTAATTTTAGTTAAGATAAATAACATTGCTCCAATTAATAATAATGTAGGAACAACATTTATCAATATAGCAACTATACTACTATTTTCTGGATTAACGTTAGTATAAACTTTAATTCCAGTATCATCAGTATATTTCATTACTCTTTCTAATACTGTTTCAGATAGAGGAACATTTACTTTAAAACTTTCTGTATCTTTATAGTCATTAAGCTTACCAGTAATATAATATACTCCACTACTATTTTTAGGTGTTATTGTGATTTCTTTAACACTATTTTTAGATAGTTCGCTAATTAGCTTATCATATGTAAATTCATTTACTTTATATCTAGAAAAATTAAAGAATATAACTGTTCCGATAATTATAAGAAATAAAAATACATAAGGAATACTTTGTTTAAAATCGTTTTTCTTATTCATTTTCTTTTTTCTCCTTTTTTACGTACTTTAATATTATATCATACTCTTCCTTTATTTGTTTATCAAATTTACTCTTTTTAATACCTGGAATCCATAAAATATTATCATTATTATCTACTAGTAATGGAATTATATTTCTTTCTTGTTTAGGGATTTTGCTTTCACTAAATATTTCTCCTACTTTTTTGGTACCGTTTTTAAGAATAATTTTATCACCAGTTATTCTATTTCTGATATGAAGGGGAAATTTAATTTCTTTACTATTTAATCTAAGTAAATAATTACTTTTAATTATATCAGTACTAATAACTTTGAATATCATCCAGTTATCTTTAGATAATTCATTTTCAAATATAATATCATAGTTAGAATTATTCTTGTGAATACTAAATTCTAAAATATTATAATATTTAGTTACTTCTATATTATGTGGCAAACTGATAAAACTATTTCGTTTATCATTATTAATAAGTTTAAAAATTAACTCTATATGTTTATCATTTATTATTTTTATTTCATTATCATAGATATTTAATAAGATTTTTTTAAGTAAATTTTTCTTTATTAAATTTGGAAGTAATATAAATTCATTTAAATCTATACGATTATTTTTATATAATGTACTGTAGAGGTTTGCTGTTTCTGTTTCTACATAATCATTATATTCATTTATAGTATTACTAAATTTTATGAATTTTTTGTGAATTTGAGGATTTATTTCTTTTAGAATTGGTAAAATACTATTACGATATTTATTTCTAGTATAATTATTATCACTATTAGTGTAATCGGTTGCATAAGGAATATTATTGCTTTTTACATAATTTAATATTTCTTCTTTCGTAATATATATTAATGGTCTTACTAAAATATAATTTTTTGTTTTAGTTATTTTATTAAAGCCAGCATATCCTTTAAGTGATGATCCTCTAGATAAGCGCATTAGAATTGTTTCAATTAAATCATCGCCATGATGAGCAGTAAATAGATATTTAGCATTATATTTCTCTATAATCTTTTTAAAAAAATCATATCTAAAATTACGATAAAATTCTTCTTGATTACCAGTTACTTTATCAGTTAATGTAGTACCTTCGAATATTAGATTTCTTTCCTTACAATATTTTTCTAAAGCCTGGTATTCTTCTTTAGATTCTTTACGAAAGTTATGATTAACATGAGCTATGATTAGATTTAATTTTAGTTTTCTTAAGATATCTAAAAGGCACATTGAATCAGGGCCATAAGAACAAGCTAAAACGATATTGTCATTTTCATAAATATCAAGAGAATTAATAAATTCAATTATTTCATTCATTTTATTATTATAAGCCTACAGAGCTTTCTCTATGTAAAAGATAAGTTTCTAAAGAATTCTTTTTTGCCTTTAAATTTTCTATATCAGTTGAAAATAATGATTTAATATAAGTGTTTTTCTTTTCAATAATACTTATGAAATAATCTAACCATTCTAAATTATATTTATTAGCATTTATGTAAGCAGAATTAATTAATAACTGCAAATTATTTATATCACTTGGGTCAAGAGTTTTAGCACATAAACAAATAAGCTCTAAGTCTTTTAAAGATGTTACTGCTTTTATGGTATCATTATTTAAATCTTCTCTAGTTATTCCTTTTTTTAGGGCTGTTTTTATAAATTTATAATTATCTAACATATATAACACTCCAATTCATAGACATATCTTACTCTATTATTAATTATTAAGCAAGAATTAATCATTATTATTAAAACTCAAGTGTATAATTTTCTTGAGTTTAAACATTAAATCTAAAGTAACAAATATCGCCATCTTGCATTAAATAGTCTTTTCCTTCTAAACGCATACGGCCAGCTTCTTTTACTTTTATCTCAGAACCTAATTCTTTTAAATCTTCAAATGACATAACTTCGGCTTTAATAAATCCTCTTTGAAAATCACTATGAATAATTCCGGCACATTCTGGGGCTTTCATTCCTTTTTTAAAAGTCCATGCCCTACATTCGTCTTTACCAGATGTAAAGAAAGTTTGAAGGCCAAGTAAGTTATAAGTTGCAAAAATTAGTTTATCAAGCCCACTATTAGAAATTCCCATTTCTTTTAAGAATGTATCTTTAACAGAATCTTCCATTTCAGATAATTCAGATTCCATTTTAGCACAGACAACAACTACAGAAGCATTTTCTTTTTCGGCATATTCTGATACTTTTTTAGTGTATTCATTATGACCAATTATGGCATCATCTTCATTAACATTTGCCATGTAAATGATAGGTTTTAAAGTGATTAAGCAAAAAGGTTTTAATATTAATAATTCATCTTTATCAAATTCTAGTCTTCTTAAAGGAATATTTTGAAGTAGAGCATCTTCACATTTTTTTAAGGTATTGATTTCAAGAAGTTCACCTTTGTCTTTAGTCATGCTTGCTTTTTTTCCAATTTTATTAATTCTATTTTGAATTTGTTCTAAATCACTCATAGCAAGTTCTAAATTTATTATCTCTATATCTCTTATAGGATCAACATTACCTTCAACATGGATAATATCTGAACTTTCAAAACATCTTACTACTTCAACAATAGCATCAACTTCTCTGATATGACTTAAAAATTTATTACCAAGACCTTCTCCATTACTTGCTCCTTTTACAAGTCCAGCTATATCAGTAAATTCATAAGTAGTATATATTGTTCTTTCTGGTAAATATAAATTACTTAAATAATCTAATCTTGTATCTGGTACTGTAACTACTCCAACATTTGGGTCAATAGTAGCAAAAGGATAGTTGGCTGCTAATATATTTTTTTTAGTAATTGCATTAAATAGAGTACTTTTTCCTACATTAGGTAATCCTACAATTCCGGCTTTTAACATAAATATCACGTTCTTTCAGGTGTTAGTATATCAAAAAATAGGCTTATTTTAAAGCCTTTACTTCTTTTTTTGATGGATTATTAGTAGTAGCTAAACTATTAATTTTTTCTAATACCATATTAAATTCTGCTTCACTAATTTTCTTTAATAGTAGAGCTTTATTTAAATAAGGTGTAAGTAATATTAAAGTGCTTATATCACCATTTAGTATAGAATTAAATATTGTTTCGTAAGATTTTGCACTAATATCGCTCTTGCTAAGCCAACCATATTTTTTGATAATAGAATAAGCTTCATTAGCTTTATGAATTCTTAAAACTCTAATTTTTTCTAAAATATTATTTTGATTTAAATTAGGATTGTTGTTTATTTCTCTTTCAACTTTATTATAAGTATCAAGATAGCTTTGCATCTTTTTTAATTTATTTTCTACTTGGATTCTTGCTTCTATATTGAATTCTTTCATTTAAGCTTCTCTCCTTTTTATTCATTTTTGTATGATAGAATTTCTTTTTTAATTGCTTCTAAATCTGGTTTTACTCCTCTTTTGTAAAGAACTTGAATAATATCCATACCAGGACCACGATTGCCTTCAATTATTACTGGACCATTTTCACCTATTCCGACATCCCAACCAACTATATTGACATTTTCATTAACTAAGGCAGCCTCGCATGTCATTTTAACTATTTCATCCCAATAAGGTATTTTAAAACCATCAACTTTAACATTAGTTACATTAGTATATTCACTTTCATTATTAGCTTTATCAATTGCCATGCCTTCAAGGCATCCAATTTCAGTATTAACTTTAACTCCTACTCCGCCTTGATGAAAATTGTCTACAATTGACTTTCCAGAGCCGATACGAGCTACGGCAAATAATACTTTTGATTTACCATTTAAGGCATAAGTTACTACTCTTACGGTATTTAAACTTTTAGGATTTAATTTTGCCCAGTCTTTGTTTTGGATAACTTCTTCTTCTAAAAAGCAGTTATCTTCTTTTAGTTTTTCATAAAAGTTTTTAATATTATCGATATCTTTTGTTTCAATTTTTTCAACATTAGCACCACCTAAACCATTAATTGGTTTTCTTATGACGGAATCATGCTCATTAATAAATTTTTCAACTTTTTCATAACCATCTTCATAAGTTATACATTTTCTTTTAACAAATTTTTTAAAATTCTTATGAAAATTTACTTTATTTGAAAAGAATGGTGCATAATCCCAGTGAGCTGCTAATTTATAAAATTCATGTTGATAGCCAATAGTAGCATATTCTTTTCTTTCTTTCCATGATTTATCATAAAATTTATAATTCAAATAATCTTGCAAGCCACTTTTGCATATTAAACAAGAAAAGGCTGTATCTATAAACATAATAAAAGGACTTTTATGGTTATTTTTTGATAGTTCTTTTAACTGCTTATAATAATTCTTGTAATTACCATTAATTGCAAATTTTAATAATCCCATGGTACCCTCATTTCATTAATATAATTATAGCAAAATGAGATAGAAGAAAAAAGTCTATTTACATACTATTTACTGATACATTTTTTATTTTGAAAAGTTTATTATTTAAAAAATAGTAATAATAATTTTTTTGTAAATAAATATCAAATAAAAATCTATAGAATTAACTATAGATTTTAAGCGGTTTTAGTTAGTTTTATTTTTGCAGATTGTTCTTTACCATTACGAATATAAGTAATATTAATAGTATCTCCTACTTTATATTTATATAAATAGTATTTTAAGTATGAAGTATTAGTAATTTTATATTCATCTAATTTAGTTATGACATCGCCTTGTTTAAGTTCAGCTTTATCAGCAGGGCTTCCTTTTTGCACTTGACCAATGACTGCTCCTTCAGTAATTGATTTGTCTAAACTAAATCCATATTGATACATAGCTTTAGTATCTGAAACATTTAGAGTTCCTACTCCTAAAAGTGGTCTTTCAATTTTGCCACCTTTGATTAGTCTATCTCCATAATCAATGGCATCTTCAATTGGAATAGCAAATCCCATTCCTTCAATACCTGTACTTGCTAGTTTCATATTAGTGATTCCGATAACTTGGCCATTTGAGTTAGCGATTGGTCCACCTGAATTTCCTGAATTAATAGCAGCATCAGTTTGTAAAACTCTCATTACCCAGTCATCATATGAAGTATCAGAAGTATTAACTTCAACTAGACGGTCTTTGCCACTTAAAATTCCTCTGGTAACAGTCCATGAATAACTTTCAGAATCAAGTGGTGCTCCTATGGTAAATAAAGTATCTCCAAGTCTTGCACTAGTTGAAGAACCTGTTTCTGCTATAGATATTGTTTTATCTTTATCAATTGATAAAACTGCTATATCAGAATATTTATCGCTACCAACTACTTCTACATCATAAGTATTGTTGTCTGTAAATTTAACTTTTACATTATCAGCTCCAGACACAACATGATTATTGGTTAGTAAATAAGCTTTTTTTCCATCAACTTTATAGACAAAACCAGTTCCAGTGCTTGTTAAAATGCCTTTTTTATAAGAACCAACAACTACAACTGCATCATATAGTTTTTCAACTGCATCTGCAATTCCATTTTCATTAACAGTTACTTCTTTTTCTAATTTATTAATAACTGTTTGACTAAATAAACCTTTTTCTGTTACTAAATAATACATGCTTCCTGCTCCAAGTAGAAGTACTATTATAAAACAGAAAACATAAACTAATATTTTATTACTTTTACTCATTTTTCCTCCTAATCAAATAATAATTCTTTAAAATTTACTGGGAATCCCATAATATCCATTATTTTATTTATTCTTATTACTTTTAATTTACCAGCAAGTATATCAAGCTCATAACTAAATTCACTAAGTAGTAATCTAAATTCATCTTTTCTTAGTAAATATTTTAAAATTATAAACAAAGCAAATAAATCATCTTTACCATAAATGTATTCTCCATCAAGCATTGCTATTTCTAATGCCGCATGGTACCTAGTATCTTTTATTGATTTTTGATTGCGATGCTCATATAAAATATCCTCGTGAGCACATAGATTACGATAATTTGCTAGTATTGGTAAATAGGTTATTAAATTTTCTGGTGCAACATTATATACACTTGCTATCTCCTCTTGATCCTCTCTTTTCATAACACTATAAAGTTCACTAACAATACCAAAAGATAGTACTTTTACAACAACCCACAAAGGAATATATCCATAATTATTTATATAGTGGCTTGTTGCTGAATGCTGAGAGCCATTTACTTTTATTTGTCTTTTCATCTTTCTAATTAAATCATTAATTTGTCTTTGCTTTTCAGGATTGCTAGTAAAGTTTGATGCCCTTAAATAGTCTTTTTCTTTGATACCATATTTTTTAGATAATTGATAAGAGAAAATACTTTTCATATTATTTTCAACTATTAATAGATTTTTAAAAATAATATTTCTTATTTGGCGATCAAAATGGAATAAGGCGTATAATTCAGCAAAATTAGTATTTGGTAAAAAGTATCGATCGTTTCTTGTTCTTAAAAAAGGATGACGGTAACCACTTATAAAAAAGTAGTTTTCTCTTATTAATATATCTTGTGCAAAATTAATATCATCTATAATAAGTCCTTTTTCTTGAAGTATTGATATCTGTTCGTCAATTGTTTTAAAAACTTTTGCCTTCATCATAGCCATCCACCTATTATTAAATTATATCACATATTGCTTTTAAAGCATATCGTTATTTTATGAAAAAATTATGAAAAAAATCTAATAATTCCATTTTTAATTGTTTTAACTAAATTATCTTGATATTCTTTAGTAGTTAAATTTGTTCTTTCTTTATTATTTGATAAAAAACCACATTCAATTAATACTCCTGGGATATTTAATTTATTGTACATATATGTACCTGTTATAATTTTTATTTTTCTATTTGTTTTAGCAAATTTGTTTAATTCTTCTTGCAAATTTGTTGCAATTAATTCATTTTTTTCTTTTTTAGGATAATAAAAAACTTGAGGTCCATAGTATTTTTCATTTTGATATATGTTTTGGTGAATAGATAAGTACATATCAGCATTAGAGTTATTTATTAATTTTATGCGATTATCAAAATCACTTTTTTTACGATATAATGCTTTAGGATTACTTAAATCATTTTCGTTTTCTCTTGTTAATAATACTGTTGCACCGTTTTGTTCTAGTTCATATTTTAATTTTAATACTATT
>CAJOQL010000059.1 GCA_905236935.1 uncultured Bacilli bacterium | reverse complement strand
GAAATAAATGCAATACCTATTCTTAGTAGAATAAGTGAAGATTATCAAATACCAATAATGTATTTAAGTTATGATGGTGAAAATAATATTGCCAACATTGATACAAAATTAGAAGCTTTTTATGATATGATAAAATCTAAAAAAAACAAAATTTAAGAAAAAGATACAAAATATTTTTGTATCTTTATTTTTTTGTGATATAATAATATTGAATAAGAAGGTGGATATATGAATGAAATAATTTTAATTATATTACTATGTTTAACATTATTAACTATCTTTATTTTATACAAAATATATGATAAACGTGGTCTTTATTTTTCATTAATAGTATTAAATATTTTATCATTTATATTAACATTTAAAATAACTAATACATTAAAACTAAATATTAATTTAGGAATTATATCTTATATTAGTATCTTTTCTATAATATATATATTTATGATAAAATATGGAGAAAAAGAATTAAAAGAATTAATAAAAATTAGTTTATATTCAAGCGTTTTTACAGCTATTATGTTACTAATTACTAATTATTATATTCCATCAATTACTGAAACAATTTCTATCAATATAGCTGGTTCATTTGTATATAACTATAAAATATTAATTGTATACCCGTTAATTATGTTATTAAGTGAGTATTTAAGTACTAAATTATATTCTTTTGAAAATAGTATTCAATTAAATAATACAATATGTTTATTATTAACATATATAATAATAGGTGCATTGTATACGACTATCCTAAATGTATTGAGTTACATAAATATATTAAATATTAAGGATTCAGCATATATTGGTATGTCAACATATATTATTGGCTTAATAGTTACAATAGTAAACATAATTTTTGTTAATTTATTAATTAAAAGTAAGAAGGTGAACAAATGATAAATGTTGCCTTAATAATATTTGAAACTATTCTTTGTTTCATAACCATGTTAATCCTATATAAAAAATATAAAATAGATGGTATATATGTTTTCGCTATATTTGCCACAATCATATCAAGTATAATGAACTTAAAAACAATTTCTATTATGGATGTTGGAGTTCCCCTAGGATTTGGTATTACTACGACAATAATACTTGGAGCAAATTTAATTACTCAAAAAAATGGTCCTGAAGAAATAAAAAAATATTTGTTGTTAGTAGCAATTACTGGTATAATAACTTGTTGTTTCTTAAATTTATCAGGGCTTATGGAAGCTAGTAAATATAATTATATTGCCAATAAGTCATATGATAATACATTTACATTTAATATAAGAATGTATATTGCATTATATCTTTCATTGATAGTATCTACACAACTAAGTAGCAACTTATTCTATATCATAAAAAGACTAAAAAATAAGATAATATTAAGTAATATATTTTCTATTATTATAACTGAATTTTTTGAAAATATAATCTTTGTATTAATAGCATATCTATTTGATTATACTGGCATTGATATTGTTTTATGTATCGTATTTAGATACACTATAAAAATTTTAATTGGTATTATTGGTACAATACCATTATACATAGCTAATAGATTTAATTGGTAAGGGAGTGAATCATGAGAACAAGAAAGAAAGAATTAGTTAGTGATAGTCTAAAACCATTTGTTGGTAATCTAATAAGAGAGAACAGACAAAAATACAATTATTCACTAGAAGATTTATCTGAAGCATTAAATCATCAAAAAAACAGACAAACATTACATAAATATGAAACAGGATTATTAAATATTCCGTATGATATTTTCTTTGAAATATGCCATATATTTAATATCGATACATCAATTTTAAATGATCTTGACATCAGTGCTGAAGAAAAGGAAACATTAGAAAATAAATTCGTTAGAAATTATGTTAATAATACAAGAACAGATAAAAATTTAACTGTTCAAAAGGAAAAAATTATAAGTAATTATAAAAATGCAACTTATGAACCAATTGGTAAATCAGAACTATCTGTTAAACTATTAGATGACTCTATGAGTCCATTCTATCTAAAAAATGATAAAATATATTTTGAAAAACGAGAAGAATATAAGAATGGCGATGATATTGTCATTGCCATTAAAGGTAATATTTTATCAGTAAGAAAATTATATAAGTATCCTAAGGGCATTATTTTACAAGCAATGAATCCAAAATATCCAAGCTTAAATGTAAATGTTATCTCACCAGATATGATATTAGGTAAAGTAATTGCCATTCACAGAGAAATAAAATAAAGCATCAAAAAACAACTAATAATAAACCATTAGTTGTTTCTTTTTTTTAATCTATAAAGATTAGTTTAAAGCATCTTTTAATTTGCTTCCAGCTTTGAAGCCAGGTACTACTCTAGCAGCAATCTTAACTTCAGCG
>CAJOQL010000058.1 GCA_905236935.1 uncultured Bacilli bacterium | reverse complement strand
GTTCCAATTATAAAAACTAATGACATTATAACAGCAAAAATAATAATAAAAGTAAAAATAGAACCAAATAAATCATCAACCATATTATCTCACCGTAAAAAGTATAATATACTAATCTTAATTGGTCAAACAATAAAATTTATTATGATGTAAATGCGTAAAGATTTTTTTATATAAAAAAGGACTAATAAAATAATATTATTAGTCCAAAAATCATCATAATAATTGCTAATATATTCTTTCCTTTTTCATATATAGAACCATTTTCAGGATTATAATATATATCAATTTCTTGACCAACTTTATATTTGCGAGAACTTGACCATCTAGAAGATACATATCTTTCTTTTTTACCATTATATTCAAATATTATTTCTGGAGAATACATTGTATAATTTTCACTATCTACATCTGCATGATAATCAATTACTTTTCCCTTTAATTTGATGTAATTGCCTTTAGTTTTATCTTTATCGTATAGTCTATATCCAATGTATTCAAATAATACAAAAGCTCCGAATTTAGCAATCTTTTCAATTAAAACAACTATTACTGCAAAATTAGTAAGATTTTGTTGATTAAAATTGTTTTCATCAAATAGTAATTCTGGAAGGAAGTGAAACAAAACTGGAGTAATTGAAAAAAATAAGATTGTAGCAACTAAAATCCATATAATTAAATTTGTTCCTTTAATATTATCTTTTGTTGTCAAATAATCTTTTTTTGTATTATAAATACATTCTATTTGATCACCAGGTTTTAACTTTTTATAATCAGTTTTAAAATTATAAAATAGTTTTGATTCGTGTGGACCATTATATTCAAAATTACACATGATAACAAATTCAGTATTATAAATATTGTCATTATTATCTCTTTGATTTACACGTTCGATGCTTTTTATTGTTGCTCTTACCTTAATTCCATTTTTTTTATTACTTCTAACAACAACAATAAAATATATAATTAGTAAAATCATTGGAATAAAAACAAGTAGTGGTATTGCAATTCCTAATAAATCAAATAATTCTTCAAACATCATATATAATCACCATATATATTATATTATAAGTAATATACTGAGTCAAAACTATCTTAATAGATTTATTTTAATAAATTTAGCATTTTATTAAAATTTCATGTTAAGCAAAAATGTTAAGCAACAGTGTGTACAAAAAACATTGAAAATAAATACTTAATGTGGTAACATCATTTTAGAGTATAAAAAATAGTAAGAGGTTATTATATGAAAAAAGACAAGTTGATGATTAAAATAATAATTGCATTAATTGTTGTGATAGTGTTTTGTTCAATAATAATTGTATATCTTATAATTAATAATAAAAAGTTAGAGTATGCACCATTAGAAATTGAACCAAATGTTACAAAAATTGAAGATGATAAAAAGAAAATAAATGTTCCAGATGGAGGAAGTGCCGTTAGACTTTCATATTCAAACAAAGCAAAAATTAATTTAGAAAAAAAAGAAATAATTTTAAATTTAAAAAATCCATCAGTGTCAACAGAAGACATGATATTAGAAGTATTTGTTATTTCAGATAATAATGAAACAATTATTGCTAAATCAGGTAGAATCAAACCAGGTTATGGGTTAACTTCTTTACCTTTAAATGATAATGTTATTTTTAAAGCTGGTCAATATAATGGTAAATTCATTATTTATTATTATAATGATGATACAGCAGAGAAATCAATTGTTAATACAAATATTCCGATAACAATTGATGTTAATTAAGTGATATCAATTTATATTGATATAAATATTAGAAGAAAGGAGGAAGAAAATGAAAAAAATTATAAAAGTAGTTTTACTTATGTTTGTTTTAGTAATACCATTTAGTGTTAATGCTATTGACTGGAATAGTCATTTGTCTAAAGAATTAATTAGTTCAACAGATAATAGTAATGGAACAAAAACTTATAAATATGCAATTAATTTATATAGTGATTCTGGTGAATACATTGATGCATTATCTATTAAAATAATTCCTAAAGTAGATTATTCTAATCCTTTGTTTACACATGTTGGATTTGGTTACTCTAGTTATGATTCAGAAAATGATGTATACAATTTAGGCAATTTCGATGGTAATAGTTATCGAGTAAATGGTGGAACAAATAATAAAATAGGTGAATATACTTTCACATTGTCAAATGATTTAAATCCAGATGAAGCATTTGATATGGAAATTACTAATGGTGCAGGCGCTCCTGTATACTGGGATACGAATAACTATAGTCTATCAGTAAGTGATGTAAATGATATGGGTGAATACACAATTGATATTATTGTAGGAAGTTTAGTATTTGATTTTAATGAAAATTTTGATGGAACATTTACATGGGAACCTCATGGAGAAGCAGGAATTAAAATCAATAACTTATCAAATAAAGCAATAAGAGTTGGTTTGGATTTTGATAGTAATGTTAGTGATTTAAGATTAGATGGACTTTTTTCTTTACGTCATTCTGCAACAAATGTATTTGACTGTTTAGGTTATTATGCTGTAACTGCTCAAGATCATAGTGTATTACCTGATGAATTTAAATCAAATACATATGATAATACAGGTTTATTTGCAAGAACATACTTTACTGATTCATCATGTACAGTTCCATTAGAAAATGGAGCAGAGTTTGATGAAACAAAAGAGTATTATTATGTAGATCATGTGGATAGAGAAGGATTTGAACAAGGTTTTAACCCAGCAGGACACATCTTTGATATTGATGCATATGATGAAAGAGAATATGTATATCCTGGATTAGATTATCATTTAAGTCTAACAGGTGGCTCATTAGATGATGTTAAAAATATCCAAAAAGGAAATAAAAAGATTGGTACAATATCTTTAACAATTGTTGGAGTTTAATTATAATGAAAATAGTTCATATTTTATTGAATTTTTTTCTAATGATAATTGTAACTATGTCACTTAACGTAAAAGCAGTTGAAAAAAAGGATTTATATGTTGATGAAATTAATTTATTACCAGAATATGAAGTTGATCTAATTTGGGAAAAATTAGAATTTACTTATGTTGAATCTGATGAATACAACTTTGATAAAAGCAATAATGAATATGTATTAAATAGAAGTGGTTCTTGGGTTTCAACAAGTAATAAAATTAAGGTTATCAATAACTCAAATTTTGCTGTAAATGTTACAATGAAATACCAAAGTATATTAAATCATAATAATATAACAGGTGTTTTTAGTAATAATAATGCAATAGTAGAAAGTGGTAATTCTTTTTCAACTGCTTTATACCTTAATGGCACATTAGAAAAAAGTGTTAATAAATTCATTAAAATTGGGACTATTACAATAGAAGTAATATAGATTATGGAGTATGATAATGAAAAAAGTAGTAATTATCCTTAGTATTATTAGTATAATATTGATTATTAGTGTAATAGTCCTTCTTTTTAATGTTAAAAATGATAAAAAATTTATTATTCCTGATATTGAAAAAAGTGTTTTAAGTGGTATTCCTAATGTAGATGAAGAGTATAAATATAATTCTATGAATGTAAAAGATGGATATATAATAAGTCTTGCTGGTAAGCCAAAGATAATAAATCAAAAGTTATATTTATATTTTACAAGTCTTGAAGAAAATATGGTTCTGTTTAGATTAAAAGTTTTTTATAATGGTATAGAAGTTGGTTCAACAGGACTAATTGAACCTGGAAAATATATCGAATCAATTAATCTTAAAGAAGGAAAATACTCAGGTAAAATGACTTTAAAAATATTGGGTTATGAAAATGATACATATCAAAGTGCAGGAACTATAAGTTTGAATTTAGAGGTGTAGTTAATGAAGAAAATGTTGCTAACATTTATTTTATTATTTAGTATTGTAAATAACATATATGCAATGGAGAATTACGGTGATGTTAAAGGAAAATATTTATATGAAAATAGTTCGAGTTCTTATCGCACCAAAATAATACCAAATAATAAAGTGAATGTTGAAACAAGTGATATATCTTTTTTTATATCAGCAGATGATTACCATAACAATGTTGATATGGTTTTAATAAAATCTACAAATGAATTACTAAATTTTGATGATGTATCTAATAATGCAATAATTTATTATATTGATTTTTATCAAGATAATATAAGATATAGTCCGAAAAATACCATTAAAATTGGTTCAAATAATAATCTAAACTATTCAGTTGTTAGTTTTTATAATAGTAATGGAGTAAAAGAAAAATCAATAAATGTTATTAATGGTAAATTTACTTTAGATGTTGCTCATAGTGGCTATCTTATTATTGAAGAAAATGTTTTAAATGAATTAAGTATAGAAACTGCTTATGGTAATGTGATGATTGATGGTATTGCTTATAGCGAAAAATATTATACTAAGAAAAGCAATTTATCACTAGTTATTATTCCTAATGCTGGATATAAAACAAAAAGTATTCAATTTAATAATGATAATATAGGATTAAATGGTGGATTTAATTCATTAATGATGTCTAAAAAAAATAAATTAAAAATAATTTATGAAAAAGATAAAAATGAGTTACTAAAAACGTTTTCTTTAAGTGGGAAAATATTAAATAACAATGTTCCTGTAGCAGGAGCAAAAGTAGTTTTACATAGCAATGAACAAATAACATATTCTTCTTCAGATGGTTCATATAAGTTTAATAATGTTGAATATGGATTTCATTCACTTAGCATTTTTATTGATGATTTGTTAGTTGGTTATAAAGAATTAGAATTTATTAATAATAAAGTAAATGATGTTCTTCAAATAAATGGAAATATAGATAAAATTACATTTGAACAAAATACTGTTGAATTAAAAATGGATGTACTAATGCATGATGATAAGACATTGACATTATTCAATATTTCAAACTATAGATTAGGAGATGTAAACTTAGATAATCTTGTGAATATTAATGATCTAATAAATTTTCGTAAATATTTAATAGGTTCAATTGATTTCAATGACATGGCAATGAAACTTGCCGATGTTAATAAAGATAATAAAATTAATATTAATGATATCATTAAAATGCGTAAATATCTTGCTGGATTGGAGGAATTATAAAATGAAAAAAATATTATTAATAATTTTATTGTCATGTAATATAATGGTAGTTAAAGCTGCTGATTTTAATACATATTTAAGTGGTTCACATACAATTAATCCAGAAAGTGTTTTTAATATTACTTTTAATGTAAAAAATGCTAGTGATTTATATGGTGTAAGTGCTGACATTGAATATGATTATAATAAATTGGAACTTGTATCAAGCGATGGTCTAAATGGATTTAATTTAACGTGTGGTAATAATAAAATCGTTCTTGATAGTGCTCATTCAAAAAGCGGTAATTTTTCACTAGCTACTTTCAAATTTAAAGCTAGTAGTTCTTTTGAATTGAATGATTCAACAACTATTACTATTAAATCAATTGAAGGTGGGAATGGAGACAAACTATTTAACGGGAATCAATCATCAATAAAAATTACAGTTGTCAAACCAAAAGATAATAATAATAAATTAAAATCATTTACAGTTGAAAATAACGATATTAATTTTAATCCTGATACAAATGTTTATTATTTAAAAGTTAATAATGAAACAAAAGATATTACAATATCAGCGATTAGTGATAGTAATGTAGCTAAGGTAGAAGGAACTGGCACTTTTCCACTTAATATATATGATAATAATTTTCAGATTACTGTAACTGCAGAAGATGGTTCTAAAAACGTATATCAACTGATAGTTAGTCGTGCAGATGAGGAAGGAAAATATGCTCTTTTAAAATCACCCCTTTTAAACGTATTAAGTATAGATGGATATATTATAAATTTTAAAAATGATAATTTTAATTATAATATTGAAATTGATAACTCAGTTGAAGATTTAAATATTTTTGCTTTTCCACAAATGAGCGAATATGAAGTTAAAATTGATAAACCTAAAGAATTTATAATTGGTGAAAACATTGTAAGAATTCATGTAACTGATGCTGAAGGTAATGAGAGTATTTATACGATTAATGCTTTCAAAAAAGAAAAGTCTTTAATTACTTGTAATGATAATAAAAAAACACCAATGATATTTATAATTATTATTTTAATAATAACATTTCAACTTGGTTTTTTAATTGGTTATTTATCCCATAGGGAAAAAAATTAAATATAGAACTTAAAATATTTTTTAATAAATATTATTATATCATTAACAATTTGATAAATATGAATATTATTTAT
>CAJOQL010000057.1 GCA_905236935.1 uncultured Bacilli bacterium | reverse complement strand
TGGATAACATTTATAAAGGCTTTGATGATGATTGCAAGGGTGAAATGTTACATTATAGCCTTTCTGATATACATCAGAAAGATATGGAAAATATTATGGTTGTTATTGCTGATAAGGAAGAAAAAGGCGATACAATTTATTGGCGTGATAGCTCTCGTGTAATGTATGAAGATTATACTGTTGAAGAATTTAAGAAGCTATATACAGATGCAAAAATTTATAAAACTATTAACAAGCTTTATTCTGATGGTCTTGAACAAGTTGTATTAAATGCTTTTGCAAATAATGATGTAGAAACTATGCGTAAAGTACGGTGGGGTTATGAGCTTCCTGCTAATGTTCGCGCAGAAGTTGATAAGCAAGTTACTACAATTGAAGATATTAGTGCCGAAGATTTAGCTGCTTATAAGGAAGCGCGTGGAATTGAAATTTAATAAATAAGGAGGATAAGGCATGGCTGTTAATGCAGTAGTAATGTCTGGGCGTATTTGTAGCGATTTAGAGCTTAAAAATGCTAATAATAAAAATAGTTCTCCTTATATACGTTTTTCTATTGCTGTCCCTAGAGATTATAAAAATGAAGATGGTGAGTATCCTACTGATTTTTTCTATTGTTTAGCGTTTGGACAAGATGCTAAATATTTAAATGAATATGGATATAAAGGTAGAGAGCTTACTATTTCAGGTAGATTACAGCAAAGAAAATACGAAAATAAAAAGGGTGAAAAAGCCCAAATTATTGAAGTTAAATGTAATACAATTACTCTTCATGGTAAACCGAAATCAAAAGATGGTGATAAGAAGGGTAAAAATTCTAAAAAGAAAAGTTAAAGGAGGTAAAGATTAATGAATCCTTATCAGGAAAGTAAAGGTAAGGTATACTTCTTTACCGATGGCGAATATATTAAAATTGGTTTTACTACAGAAACAATTGATAGACGTTTACAAAGATTATCAACAGGTACTCCTAAGAAACTATATTGCTTAGGTTATTTTAGCGGGGAAATGTCTGACGAAACTATGGTACATAAAAAGTTTTGTGAAGCTAGATTAAGAAGTGATGGAGAATGGTTTGAACCAGTTCAGGAACTTATTGATTATATTAATGATATAAGTGAACAAGACACCTATGTTGAGTTAGATGATGGTAAACTTATGGCGTATAAAGTTATTCGCTCAAAATGATTTTTACCATTAGGTTAGAATAAATCAATGATATGGCTAGTATTAGGCTTTATTGTTTAATACTAGTCATATCATACTCCTAATAATAAAATTGATTTTTATTTATAATTATTAAAAGTTGTTTCTAAGATATAACATAGTTTTGTGTCTTAGAAAAAGCTTTTAAATATTAATGAAAGGTTAGAAAATAAAACATGGTTTATAAAATTCAAGGTGATTTTAATGATGATAACTTTGAAAAGATTATCACAAAACTTGCTCAAAAATGTATTTTCATTTATGTAATAGATACAATGTATGTAAGTTTAAAAAGCATTGATTATTTAGATGGTGGAGATGCATTTATTAAGAGTGTTTTTAAACCAGTTAAAAGCTTTTTAATTACAAAGATAAACGAAAAAAATATTCTTAAAGAAGATTTTGTAACAGGTAATTGGTGTAAAGACCAATTTGTTCGTTTAGAAAAGCAATTATATGAAAAAAATGAGCAAGATAAATTAAAAGCTACTTGGCAAGCTATGGATAAAATGGAAGAAGAGCTTGAAAAGATTAAGCTTCAAAAAGATTCTGAAAGAAAGGAGGATAATTAATGGCAGATGAAGTAAAAAGGAAACGTGGAAGACCTAAAAAAGTTGATACTCCTACTCCAATTGCTAATGAAGAAAAAGAGCAAACAATTATGAGTGCCAATAAACCTACTTATCAAGAAATTAAAGAAGGAGTTGGTACAGTTAAGTCAGTTCCTCAAAATATTACTCTTGATGCGATTCAAGCTCGTTGGCGTAATGTATTTGGTAAATATGCAACATTAGGATTTGATTCTATTATGGAAAAATGGTCTACTAGTAGTAATCCTTATTTAAGTAATCCATTTATTCAAAATGAAAGAGT
>CAJOQL010000056.1 GCA_905236935.1 uncultured Bacilli bacterium | reverse complement strand
TATTTTTATTTTTTTCCCCAGAATATGCTTTAATACTTGTAATTGTTGCATCTTTTGCAGCGACTATAGATTGATATTCGTATTCTTTAAGGCTACTTTCTTTTTTTCTCTCAACTAATCTAACAATATATTTAGTACCACTTTCTTCGATTTCTAACCATTCTAATATATCTTTATTATCATTTAAAATTTTGTTTTTTACTTGATTTAAATACATATAATTTTTTTTCGGCTTAAATTTTTTTATGTCATATTTTGCTAGTTCTTTATTAATTAAATTAACAATATCTTTATCGTTATACATAATATCAACTGAAAATATGATATTCGATAGCAAATATAAAAAAATAATTGCTAGCATAATGAAAGATATGATAATTACGTTATTTTTTATGATATCAAATAATCTTAATATTCCATATTTTTTTATAATAGTTATTTTATATGTTTTTGAGTATTTGGTTAATAAACTATAGTCTTTGTAATCAATTGTTAAATTTAATTCATTATGTTTAATTATATTTAAATGAATTATATTAATCTTGTTACTTAAAAGCCATTTAATATAGTTGTTAACATTTTTACCTTCTACTTTTACTAATATATAATTATTCATAGTACACCTATAAATAATTATGCCAATAATGATTAATTTATGCGAATGTTAGATATATTGCCAGTAATTAATACTTCATCTTCTATCATTTTAGAAATGGTGAGATTTTTTCCTTCAATTGAAATGATTTTATTTTGATATTTGATTGATATGTTAGTTAGATTAAAATCAATTATTTCATCATAATTAATGATGTTAACATAGTTTTCTTTAATAATAATTTTATATTCTCTATCATATAAATAACGATCTAATTTATTTTTTAATTTCATATTGTATTATATGTCTCTTTCTTCAAATAGTTCTTTTATATTAATGTTTAATGCTTTTGAGATGTTATAAATAGTTTGAATAGAGAAATTTTTTACGCATTTTGGTCCCTCTACTCTTCTTATATAGGCATAGGAATAGCCACTCTTTTTAGCTAATTCTTTTTGAGTTAAATTATTCAATTTACGATATTTTTTAATATTTTTAGCAACAACAAGATATACATCAGTAAGTTTCTTTTGATTATGCCGCAATATTATTTTTTAATTTTTGTAAAATCTTTTTTTCTTTTCTAGAAACTTCTACTTGATACATACCTAGTGAATCGCCTACTTCTTTTTGGGACATATCTTCATAATATCTTGAGACAATTATTTTTCTTTCTTCAGGTGATAATTTTGCTAATTGTTCTGTTAATGGATAGTTTTCAATGGCATTATCACAATAGCCAAATTTATCATATAAAAATAAGTTTTTATCATCTTCGCTAATTATTTTATCTAAACTAATTGCTGCTGAATTAGCAATAATTACTTCATCAATAATAGCTTCATCTATTTCTAAAAATAGTGATAATTCATATGTTGTAGGTTCTTTCATTAATTTTTGAGCTAAAATTTCTTTAGCTTTTAGTACTTTGGAATATAATAATTTATTATTTTTATTTACTTTAATATTTCTATATTCGTTGATATATTTTATAACCTCACCTAGAATATATGGATAGGCATAGGAAGTAAATTTTGTATTATATTCACCATTATAATTTTTATATGCTTTAATCATTCCCATAACAGCTACTTGATAAAGATCATCTAATTCAAAATAATTTTTATACTTATTAATTATTTTATAAATAAGTCCTTCATTTTCTAATATTAAATTTGTTATGTCGTTATTCATATTATCTCCTTTATAATACTTCTAACTCATCTTTTATATTAGGAATGTTACCATTTAGTAATGTTTTAAAAATATTAAATTTATCGCAAATAACTAAATTGCTTTCATTTTCTTTAGCTATATAATAAATTTTCGTTATATAGTTTAATCCATCTAAATCGATAGTTTTTAAGTAATTAGTATTAATTACAATATATTTAAATTTATTATTAATTATTAAATCATTCATCTCGGTTTCAATTTTATTGTATGTTTCTTTACTGAGATTACCTATTAAGCGAATAAAAAATATTCCTTTTCGAAATTCAAAGTTAATTTTTAACATATCTTTTTCCTTTCTATTTTAATTTAGCATAAACGTTTATTTTTTTATACGAATTCGACAATCAAAGACAAAAGTTTCAATCGACTTTTTTCTTAACTAAAATAATTAATTCAACAATAATTATTGCCATTAGTAAAATTAATATTAAATATATCTTTTTAGGAATCTTATTGATTACTCTATCAACGTATTCAGTTTTGTAAAATACTCGTTGATTATCTTTACTTGATAATGTACTATTTTGTTCTGTCTGCATCTTATTTTTATCTGCTTCTG
>CAJOQL010000055.1 GCA_905236935.1 uncultured Bacilli bacterium | reverse complement strand
GTTAATTTTTTTGAATATTCTTTAATTAAACCATTTCCATATTTAGCATATTCCTCTCCACCTTGTGCTTCTATTAGTAGTTTTCCAACATTATAATAAGTTTCTAATTCTTTTCTATTTTTAGAATACTCTTTTACTTTTTTATAAACTTCAAAGTTTATAAGTTGTTCTTTAATTTCGTTATAATAATTTCGTTCCATTTTTATCCTTTCGGTATTTTTTATCCCTCTACTATTTATATTACCGGAAAAGAGTTAATTTTCTTTTTTTCTGATACATTTTGTGTAAATTTCTTCATTTTTTGTCTTTAATACATTAAGAAAACAAAACTTTTAAGTTTTAAAAGGCCAATAAATGTTAAATAGTTGTAAAATTTAAATTATAAGAATTCAATGTTAATATATTTCTTGCTAAAATTAAAAGTAGGAAGTGATTTTAATGGGTGAAAATACTTTTAAATTTGAAGCAGATGGAGAGGAATATAAAATAATTAAAATATTAAATCCTAGTAATTATAATTATGATTATATTATCTATACTAATGATAATAAAAACATCTATGCATCACGTTATAAAGTTATAAATGAAAAAATTGAACTATTCCCAATTGAAGAGGAATATGAATGGGATTATTTAGATAAATATTTAATGGAGGCAAATAATGGCAAATAATTATAATGGAAAACATATATGTAAGAATCATCCTAAAGTAAGTAATAAAGGTGCTCTTATTTTAGCAAGTATTGCTTTAGCTTCAAGTTTATCAGTATTTGCTTTAAAGAAAGATAATAGTAAAATAGAAATAAAGCCAACAGTAGACTACACTACTATTGCTAATATAGATTTAGACTCTATTTTATCATCCTTAAAATCAAAATATATTTTAATTGATGAATATGGGACTACTTTTGAAGGATTAGTATTTGAATACTTTAGCGATCAATTAGATGGATTAAATAATCAAGAAAAATCGATAAAAATTTCATCTTTACTTAATGATTCTAATTTAGAAACTAATATTATTAATTATGTTTTTACAAATTCTCCGCTACCAATTAAAACTTATAATTTTAAAGATAATCCTAATATTGTAAATAATATAAATAATGTACTAAGCAATGTGGAACTCATGAATTATATTCATGAATATGCTACTACTTACGGAGAAAATGAAGGAAAAATTATTGCAATGATAGCACAAAATGCTAGTGGTTTTATAAATGATAAGAATCCCATGGGTGCTGGTAATAAATGGTATAATTTAGATTCTAATTATTCAGTTTTTAATTATGATACTAATAAAAATCAGAAAATTCAAAACTTAGAGAAAAAAGATATTAATGGTTTAAAAGAAGCCATATTATATAATATTTTAGTAAGTCAAAGTTCTGTTAAGCAAGCTGGTGGTAATGGAATAGAGGCTATTTCTTACTTTAAATTTGGTCCTAACTTGTTAAACCTTTCTGATGAAGAGGAAATTAGCATTCAAAATACAACTGATGAAATATTATCTTATTTAAGTTATTATTTTAAAAGAAATTCTTTTACCTTAACAACTAATTATACTCTAAATGAAGATAATATGCGCACCTTTAATGAAAGAGTTCAATCTAAGGAATATACTTATTATGTAATTAATGATGTTATTAATAATTTAAGTATTGCTTTAAATCAAAATTATAATAAGAATTTAAGCTAAAAAAGCGCTTTTAATGAAACGCTTTTTTATATGTGGCTAGGATTATTATCAATTTCAATATTTACTTTAATATTAGTCTTATATAATTCATCTAATTCAATTAAAGAGCCTTTAATTTTGTCATAATTCTTATATTTTAAAATTATTTGAAAACGATAAATATTATTAAATTTAAACATAGATGCGGTTGTTGGGCCTAATATAATGGCATTATCTAGCTTACTATTTAGAAATTTTAATACTTTAGTTGCCTCTTTAGAAGCAAGATCATAATCCTTAGAAGCTATTTTAATTAAAGTTAAATAATAATATGGAGGATATTTTAATAATTTGCGAATATTCATCTCATAATTAAATAAGGATTTATAATCAGCATTTTTTACAAATAATAATGTTTTATTTTCGACATTAAATGATTGAATTATGACCTTTCCTTTTAAATCTTTTCTGCCGGCTCGACCTGCGGTTTGAGTAAGAAGTTCAAAAGTTCGCTCTCCACTTCTAAAATCTGGTATATTTAATGAATCATCTGCATTAATAACTCCAACAAGAGTAACTTTTGGAAAATCAAAACCTTTACTTATCATTTGTGTCCCAACAATAATACAAGAATTGCCTATTTCAATTTCTTTAATCATTTTATTAGTACTACCCTTTTTACTAGTAGTATCAACATCCATTCTAATAACATCTATCTTGTATCTATTTTTAAGTTCTTCTTCTAATTTTTCAGTTCCAAGGCCAAAACTTGCTAAAGATTTTTCCTGACATTTAGGACACAATTCTGTATTTAAGATGGTATAGCCACAATAATGGCATCTTAGATTATTACTGCTTTTATGGTATGTTAAGGTTATATCACAATGTGGGCACTTAAAAGTATAGCCGCAATTTTTACAAGTAATAATTGTATTAAAACCACGACGATTAAGAAATATAATTATTTGTTCATTTTTAGTAATTCTATCCTTTATATTTTTATCTAATAAATCACTAATTATCATATTTCCTTTTTGATATTCATCTTGCATATTTACAATCTCAATATCTGGTAAAGTAGAACTACCTATTCTCTTATTTAAAGTTAGAAGATAATAAACTCCTTTTAAAGCCCTTGCCATACTTTCAAGTGAAGGTGTAGCACTACCAAGAATAACTGGGCATTTATAATATTCACTGCGCTTAATTGCAACATCTCTTGCATGATATCTTGGATTATTATCCTGTTTATAATTTGAGCTTTGTTCTTCATCTAAAATAATTAAACCAATATTTTTAAAAGGAACAAATATTGCACTTCTAGTTCCAACTACAATCTTTACATCACCATTTAGAATTTTATGATATTCATCATATTTTTCTCCCTCTGATAAATTACTATGAAATATTGCTACCTTATTTCCAAATCTTTGATAAAAGCGCTCAACAATTTGTGTTGTTAAACTAATTTCTGGTACTAACATAATAGCTTCTTTTCCATTACTAATTACTTTCTCAATTAAATTCATATAAACCTCAGTTTTTCCAGAACCAGTAATTCCATAAAGTAAAAATGTTTGACTTTCATTAAAAGACTTTTCAATACATTTAACAGCTATTTCTTGTTCTAAGGTAAGATTTAAAGATTTAAAGGTTAATTCTTTCTTATTAATACGATATTTATTTTCTTTTTCTAATTTTATTAAATCTAAATCTAATAATTTTTTAACAATTACACTAGAATATTCATTTTTTAAGATTTTTTCATTTTGAAGTAAACGATTTAAAAGTTCAATCTGTTTTTTAGCATTCTTATTTTCCTTAATATATTTTAGAGTGCTTTCCATATTATTTAGGACTAAATATTCATTATATTTTTGATAATCACTTTTAATTGTTTTAACTTTCATTGAAGATGGTAACATACACTGATAAGCACTTATTAATGAACATAAAGTATTTTCTTTAATAAACTCTCCTAACTTCATTAATTCTTCATTTAAAATAAAGTCTTGTTTTGATATTTGAATTATTTCTTTTAGATTTTCATTTTCAGTATTATTTATAATATTTACAACAAAACCATTTATAGTACTATTACCAAAAGGTACAATTACTTTCATACCTATTTTTAGTACTTCTTTTATTTTTTCGGGAATGATATAAGTAAACTTTTTATCTAGTGCTTTAGCACCATATTCTACTAATACTTCAGCATACATATTTATAAACCTCCTTCCTTTTTCTAATTACTTAAAAATTGAAAAGGTGAAAATGCGCTTAATCACGTGAACTTACATATTCAATTATATATATTTTAAATATAAAAAGCAAGTTGTTGATTAAAGCAATCCTTGAAAATATATGGAATTGCTAGCAAATTTTAATATTTGTAAATATTTTATAATTCAACATTCTTTTATTCAATTTTACTATTGATTTTTAGTAGTTAATATGAAAAAAGAGAGTTAAATCAAACTCCCGAACATAAATAGTTAATTACTTTCTCTTTTAAATCTGTTGTATCATCACCATAAGGATTATCAGATGGACAACTATAACTTTCAGCCTTTCCCATAGTTGTATTTATCTTATCTTTTGATAAATCTATTACTACTTTTCTAATATGATTATTATCTAAAGAACTATAACCTGTAATAATATTATCTTTTATTTCATAATATCTAATTGCTTTTTCAAGTAAATCCTCACCTTTTGAATTATAAATATCATATGCTACAGCGCCACCTTCGCCAATACCAATCAAAATATATTTATTATAAGCACATACACGTATTAAATTATAACCATCTACGATTATTTTATTATTTATATAAATTTTGCCACCCTCATAAATATTATCAACGTTAGAAGTATATTTTATTTTATCATTTAAGTAAGTTGTTACTTCAAATGAATCATAATCACCATTTGAATAACATTCTCCATCTAATATTTTAACTTTATTATTGTAATTAGTTACAATTTTATTAGTCGTAGTAGTTGTGGTAGTAGTATTATTATTTTTATTTTTCAAAATTTTATCTTTACCTAAAAATACTATAAGTCCTAATAATGACACGATTATAGGAACTAAAAACCATATTAATCTATTTTTATTTTTTTCTTTCATTTTTATTCCTTTCTTTACTATAAAATTAACATTCTGCCCTTTAAAAGTCAATATTTACAATTCCAATTTGACATTGCATTTTCCATAAAATGGCAATTGATTTGTTAGTACATTTGTTCTATAATTTAATTGGTGAAAAAAATGGAAAATAATATCATTGCAATTGATTTAAAAAGTTTTTTTGCATCATGTGAATGTATTGAAAGAGGATTAGATCCTTTTACTACTCCACTTGTTGTATGTGATCCTAATCGTAATGGGGCAATTACTTTAGCAGTTACCCCATTTTTAAAAAAATTTGGAGTTCCAGGTAGATGCCGAGTTTATGAACTTGCAAATTACAATATCCCAAAATATATTAAAATCATAAAAGTCCCTCCTCGTATGAGTTTATATATCAAGAAAAGTAAAGAAGTATTAAGTATATATTTAGAATTTGTTTCTAAAGAAGATTTACATGTTTATTCAATTGATGAAGTATTTATTGATGTAACTAATTATTTAAAATTATATAAAAAATCTTCTTATGAACTAGCATTAGATATTATAAATAGAATTAAAGAAAAAACTGGATTAACTGCTACATGCGGTATTGGTCCTAATATGCTTTTAGCCAAAGTAGCAATGGATATTGAAGCAAAACATACCAAAGATAATATTGCTAAATGGACTTATGATGATATTCAAACTAAACTTTGGAAGATTTCACCTTTAAGTGAAATGTGGGGTATTGGTAAAAGGATGGAAAAAAATCTTAATATT
>CAJOQL010000054.1 GCA_905236935.1 uncultured Bacilli bacterium | reverse complement strand
CTCAAAAGGTGATGCAAAAACAAGATATGAACTTGGTTTAAGTAGTCAAAATGATGGTGATGCTAATGATGTAGTATGTGTAGATTTATCAAATGCTAAACATCCAGTATCTCCATGTGAAACTCATGATGGTACAGAATATACTGTATCTGGTGGCAAATGTTACTGGCATAGAGCTCCTGTAATTGAATCTGGTTGTCCTGGAAAAATTAGAGTAGGTAACATGTGCTGGGATGATGCTTCTAACGTATTGATATGTGAGGGATATCGTGATGGAAAAAGATATAGTAGCAGAAATGAATATTGTGAGCATTCTATTAAATATATCGAGCCTACTGTAACAGAATATAAATGTCCAAGTGATTATACTCTAGATGGTAATAAATGTATTAAGGAAGAAAAAGAACTTCCTGAGCATGAACGTACATGTAAAAGTGGGTATACTCTAGTCGATCATGATAGGTGTATTAATAAAAATAAAACTGCTAGTAAAGAATTTGGTTATATATGTGATATGCCTGATTCTAGATTAAAAGATAAAGAGTGTATCTTGTTTGAAAGAGTTGAAGCTAAACAAAATTAATAAAAAAGTACGCATAAGATATTAAGAGAGCAATGAGTAAATATGAGCCTTCATAGAAATATATTAACAATAATAATGAAGAATTACTCGATTATGGATATGAATTTAAAAAACTACCCTTAAAAGAAAAATTATTGCGAATCAAAATTATATGCAACGTTATATCCAAAATGTGAAAATGTTGAATTATATATCAATTTTATAAAATAGTGATAGCAATTAAATAAATAAAAGATTTAGGACTATTTCCTAAATCTTTTGCTTTCTAATGGCAGGGGTAGAAGGACTCGAACCCTCGCGAATGGTTTTGGAGACCATCATACTACCACTATATTATACCCCTATAAAATTATAAATTATTATCATTTTATAAATTAATTTAAATTGAAATGATATGTTTCAAAATACTCAACTTGTTACTAAAGTGTTACCAGTTAAATCTATACTACACCTTTGTAGACAAATTGATTGTAACATTTTATGACTATAATTGTCAATTTTTAATTGCTAAAATATAAAATTAAATGGCTAATTTAAATGAAAATTGTTATTAAATAGAGCATTTTAATTATCCTTTAATATAATTTGTAAATATTTAGTAATTGTGTCTTTATTTTTTTTAAAATAATTATTTTAATTAACTAATAATAAAATTATCTATTAATTTAAATTATTTTATTTTATAATAATTTTAGGTTGAGTGATATGAAAATTTTAGAACCAAAAATAAAAAATTTAGAGCCATATGATTTAGTAAAATCTGTAGAAGAAGATGATTTTGTTAATAAAGAATATGAAAACAATACCGAAAATATCAAAATAATAGGAATAACTTTTGATAGTTGTATAATAAAAAATATTGATTTTAATAATATTGAATTAAAAGATATTGATTTGTTAGATTGTATCTTTGAAAACTGTAATTTATCTAATAAAATATTTGATAATAAACTAATTGAAAGAGTTAAATTTATTAATTGTACTTTAGTTGGTATATCTTTAATGGGGACAATATTAAAAGATGTTATAATTAGTAATTGTAAATTAAATTATGCTAATTTTGCAGATGCTAAAATAAAGAATATGAAAATAGAAGATAGTAATTTAGAAGAAACTACTTTTTATGAAACATCAATTAGAAATTTAGAATTAGACAGAGTAAATTTTACTAAAGCTGAAATAGTTCAAACAAGTTTAAAAGATGTTGATTTTTCTAGTTCCATTATACATAATATTAAAGTAGATAATTATTCAATTAAAGAGATGATTATTGATAGATTTCAATCAGATGAATTAGTTAGAATATTAGGAGTAAAGTTTAAAGAATAAGTGTAGGTGCAAATGGAAAGAAATAAGGAAATAATAAAATTAAGTATTTTAGGAATTATTGTAAATATAATTCTAGTTATATTTAAATCTATAGTAGGTTTAATAGTTAATTCTATTGCAGTTATTTTAGATGCAATAAATAATTTAAGTGATGCTTTATCATCAATTATTACTATTATAGGAACGAAATTATCAAATAAAAGGCCTAATAAAAAGCACCCTTATGGCTATGGAAGAATTGAATATTTTTCTTCTATTATTATTGCCGTTATTGTTTTAATAGCTGGATTTACTTCTTTTAGGGAATCATTAGATAAAGTATTAAATCCTGTAAATGCAAATTATAGTTTATCATCCAATTATCATTATTATTGTAGGCGTATTTGTTAAATTTTTCTTTGGTAAGTTTATTAAAAATAAAGGAGAAAAATTAAATTCGGGAAGTTTAGTTGCTAGTGGAACAGATGCAATTAGTGATTCTGTTTTGTCATTATCTACTTTTATTGGAGCAATTATAAGTTTGATTTGGAATATTTCACTAGAAGGATATTTAGGTCTAATCATTTCATTATTTATTTTAAAATCTGCTTTTGAAATATTAAAAGATACGGTAAATGATTTAATTGGTGTTAGAGTTGATAGTAACCTTACTAGTGAAATTCGCAAAACTATTAATAACTATGAAGAAGTTTACGGAGTATACGATTTATCACTTCATAACTATGGACCTAATAAAATTGTTGGTAGTGCCCATATTGAGCTTAGTGATAATATGAAAGTAAGAGATGTTCATAGATTAACTAGAAGAATAGAATTATCAATTTATGAAAAATTTGGTATTATTCTAACAATTGGAGTTTATGCTTCTAATAATACAGGCAGATTTAAAGAAATAAAGAAATATCTTTTAAATATTCTTAAAGATTATAAAAATATCATTCAAATGCATGGATTTTATGTTGATGAAGACTATATGACAGTTTCATTTGATTTAATATTTTCTTTTGATGAACAAGAACCAGAACTAAAATGTGAAGAAATAAAGAATAATTTAAAAAAGAAATTTAGTGATTACGATTTTCATATTATTTTAGATACTGATATTACTGATTAAGTGTCTAGTACTTGACAAATAACTAGTTTAATCTAGTTTTTTTATGTATAATCAAATTATGAGAAGTAGAATTATAGGAAGTATTATATTTTTAATTATATGGACTATATTAGTTTTAACTAATAATATAGCTTGGTTTGACGATTTAGTTTATAACTTTATTTATAGTTTAAAAAGTGATAGTTTAACTAGTGTAATGAAGGTTATTACATCTTTTTCAAATGTCAAAATAATGATAGTATTAACTTTGTTATCTCTATTAGGACTTATTTGGAAAAGAAAAGAATCTATTTATTTAGTAGCAACTTTAGGTTTATCAACTACTATTAATTTAATTTTAAAAAATATTATTAGAAGAGATAGACCACTACATTTTAGATTTATTGAAGAAACTGGATTTAGTTATCCTAGTGGTCATGCTATGGGAAGTATTGCTTTTTACGGATCAATTATTGTAATTATCAAGAATAGTAATATTGATAAAAAATATAAATATATAATTAATTCTATTCTTGGATTATTAATAATTTCAATTGGAATTAGTCGTATTTATTTAGGAGTACATTATCCAAGTGATATTGTAGGTGGATTTACAATTGGTTTTATTTTGTTAAATATATTAGATTATGTTATAAGGAGAGAAAATGAAAAGCTTAATAACAGGAGCAAGTAGTGGAATAGGAAAAGATATTGCTAGATATCTAGATAAACTTGGTTATGAACTAATATTAGTAGCAAGAAGTGAAGATAAATTAAAAGAATTAACTAAAGAATTGTCAAATGCTAGATATTATACTTATGATTTAAGTAAAGAAGAAGAATGTTATAAATTATACGATAAATTGAAAAATGAAAATATTGATTTTATTGTAAATAATGCTGGTTTTGGTTTATTTGGTTATTTTGATGAAACTTCTTTAGATAAAGAATTAGAAATGATAAATGTTAATATCAAAAGTGTTCATATCTTAACAAAATTATTTTTAAAAGATATGGTTAAGAAAGATAAAGGAAGAATTTTGACAGTAGCATCATCTGCTGGTTTTTATGCAGGACCATATTTAAATACTTATTATGCTACTAAAAACTATGTTTTAAAACTAATGCTAGGTATTTATGAAGAATTAAAAGTAAGAAAAAGTAATGTTAAGGTAAGTGTATTATGCCCAGGACCAGTTAATACTAATTTTAATAAGGTTGCTGGAGGATCATTTAATACTAAAGGATTATCAAGTGAGTATGTAGCAAAATATGCGATAGATAAATCTTTAAAGAATAAGCTTATTATTATTCCAGGCTTTATGATGAAAATGGGAGTATTTTTTTCTAAGTTTTTACCTTATAAATTACAACTTAAAATGATTTATAAAATTCAACAAAATAAAAATAAATAGTTAACATATATTTATAAAAAGGTTAGGTGATAGAAATGTTTATATTAATTTTAAAAACAATCATTATAGGATTGATAGAAGGAATTACAGAATGGTTACCAATTAGTAGTACGGGTCATATGATTTTAGCTAATGAATTTATTAAGTTAGATGTATCAGATGCTTTTTGGGAGATGTTTGAAGTTGTAATTCAACTTGGGGCTATTATGGCAGTAGTTGTTTTATACTTTAAAACATTATTTCCATGGGGCTTTGGCAAAAGTAAAAAGCAAACTAAAGAAACATTTAATCTTTGGTTTAAAATAATAGTAGGATGCCTTCCATGTGCCGTAATTGGGCTTTTATTTGATGACTATATCAATGAAATGTTTTATAATCCATGGACAGTAGCAATTACATTAATAATATATGGTATCTTATTTATTATTATTGAAAATACTCATAAAAATAAAAAATCTAGAGTTGATTCTATTAATAAATTATCATATTTAGATGCTATAAAGGTAGGTTTATTTCAGGTTTTATCAATAATACCAGGCACTAGTAGAAGTGGAGCTACAATATTAGGTGGCTTAACTATTGGACTTGATAGAAAAGTAGCTGCTAATTTTACATTTTTCTTGGCTATTCCTGTAATGTTTGGAGCATCATTACTTAAAATAGTTAAATTTGGTTTTAATTTTACATCTAGTGAAATAGTAGTTTTATTAGTTGGAATGATTAGTGCTTTTATAGTATCAATAATAGCTATTAAATTTTTACTTAAATATATTAAAAATAATGATTTTAAAGTATTTGGATATTATCGTATTATTTTAGGAATTATTGTTATATTATATTTTGCTTTAAAGTAGGTTTTTATGAAAAAGAAAGTATTTTTGTTCATAGTCTTAATTGTCTTATTTGTTTTTGGAATACTTATTTATGATTTTAGTGATGAATTAGATGAGAAATTAGTAAAAAATATCTGGTATATAGAAGAAAATAATAATATATATATTTTAAGATTTAAAGATAATAAATTAAAGTTAACTAGTGAAAATGGTACTGAAAGTGAAGATTATAAAGATTGTACTACTTTTCAGTATAATAAAAATGTTAGTATGTTAAAATTAAAATGTAATAATGAAAGCAAAAAAATATTTATAAAGAGTTATGATGAGCAAAAGTTAACTATAAATGAAGACGGAATTGATAAAAAATTTTATAGTTCAAAAGAACTTGCTTTAATTGAAAACTTTAAAGAAGAAAATAATTTATCTGATAGTGATTATAACAATTTAATTAGTATTAATTTTAATGATGATTTATTTATTGATTATAAGACTTTTCTTTCTTTATTAAAAGGTAAATCTAAAGTTTATATTGGAATAATATCTAATAATATAAGTTATGAAAATGCTTATAATTATCAAGCTTTAAATAATCTTATAAAAAATAGTTCAAAAAAGTTTTATTTATTAAATATAAATGATTTAAATGATAATGATTTATCAAAGCTAAATAAAGAGACTAATATAATTAATTATGATAATAAATTATATATATATGAAGTTGGTAATAAGGCATTAAAGAATAAGGTTATAATTGAATCTGTTAGTAAAAATGATTTAGATAATTATAAAAATATATAGTAAATCTTTAATTAATTTTATAAAAATATAAGTAATTATAAAAATGCTTATATTTTTTAATTTAAAAATATGCTAATATTATAATAGGTGAGTTTATGAAAAATGGATTTACTATAGTAGAATTATTATCAGTAATTCTTATTTTAAGTATATTAATTATAATTGCTATTCCAACAATTGCTGAAAGTGCTAATAAAGTTAAAGTAAAAAACTTAGAAACAGCAAAAAATATGCTTGAAAATGCTTTATTAAAATATGTAGGTGATCATTATATTGATGAAGTAAAACCAGATGGAGATATTTGTGAATCTGATAATTGTTGCATATATTTTTCAATGGATTATATTAGAGAGTATAATGTTTTTCAAGCAAATGATGGTATTTTAAATCCAGTTACTGGTAAAGCATTAGAAGGATATATTAAAGTAAGTTATGATTTAAATAAGTTTGATTTAGTTGCTAAATATGAAGGACCAGCGAAAGTAGATTTAAAAAGAATCGGTTCAATAGATAAGTCATGTACTATTAATTGTGACTTAGATGGTGACAAATGGCCAGATGTTAATGTTGATACAAATGGTGATAGTATTGCCGACAAATATGTTGTTAATTTAAATAATTTTAGTAATTCTAATTTATTAGTGAGAGAAGGAAAACCAAATATTAATATTGATTTAGATGGAGATAATAAAGCTGATATTAATATTGATTTAGATGGAAATAATACTCCTGATATTAATATTGATACAGATGGAGATAATATACCTGATAAAGATTTTGGTTACTGTCTATCAATAGATGTTAGTGAGGGATAAAATGAAAAAAATATTAATGATAATATTAGATGGTTTTGGAATAAGAGAAGAAGAAAAAGGAAATGCTGTAAAACTTGCTAATATGGAATTTTTAAAAAGCTTATGGGATAAATATCCTCATTCAGTGTTAAAAGCTTCAGAACATTATGTAGGACTTCCAGATGGCCAATTTGGTAATAGTGAAGTATGTCACCAAGTTATTGGTTTAGGGCATGTTGTTAAGCAAAAAATAACTATTATTAATGAAGAACTAGATAATAAAAGTATACTTGAAAATATTAACTTTCAAGATATGATTAATCATGTAAATATGTATGATAGTACTCTTCATTTAATGGGATTAGTTTCAGATGGTGGAGTACATAGTCATATTGATTATATGAAAAAAATTATAACCCTTTTAAAAGAACAAAATATTAAAAAAGTTATATTTCATGCAATAACTGATGGTCGTGATACTTTTAGAACCTCAAGTGTAAAATATTTAGATGAAATAAATAATTTACTTATTAAAGAAGGCATTGGCTTTATAGGAACTATTTGTGGAAGGTTCTATGCTATGGATAGAGATAATAAATGGGAAAGAACTAAAGCTTATACTGATTTAATAACTGAAGGTAAAGGATTTAAAGTTAGAAATTATGTTACAGCCATAAATACTTGTTATAAAAAGGGCATTACTGATGAATTTTTACCGCCATTAATTTTAAATGAAGATATATCTATAAAAGAAAATGATGCTTTATTTTGGTTAAACTTTAGACCAGATAGAGCAAGACAAATATTAAATAGTTTAACTTATCCTAAATTTTATGATTTTAGAGTAAATAGACCTGATAATTTTAAAGTATATACTTTATTTAAACAAGATGATGTGCCTAATGTAAAGTCATTATTTGAATTTAAATCAGATAATTTATATCCTATTGGAAAGTATTTTTCTGATCTTAAACTGACTCAAGCAAGAATAGCTGAAACAGAAAAATATAGTCATGTAACGTATTTCTTTAATTCCTTATTAGCAAAAGAATTTGAAGGTCAAGATAATTATTTAGTAGCAAGTCCTAAAGTGGCAACTTATGATAAAGCTCCTCTTATGAGTGCTAGAGAAGTAACTTTAAAGGTAAAAGAAGCAATTGAAAAAGACTATGATTTTATTTTAGTAAACTATGCTAATCCTGATATGTTAGGTCATACTGGTAATTTAGAAGCAACTATTGAAAGTTTAAAAGGATTAGATAAACTTTTAGAATATGTGTTTAATATTGCTGAAGATAATTTTTATAAAGTATTTATTTTGTCTGATCATGGTAATTGTGATGAAATGTTATCAGAAAAAGGAGAAGTTATAACAACTCATAGTTTAGCTGAAGTTCCTTTTATAATTACTGATAAAAATATATTGTTAAAACCAAAAGGAGATTTAACTATGGTTGCTCCAACTCTACTAAAGTATATGGATATTGCAATTCCAAATGAAATGGCAGATACAAAAGATTTATTTATGGAAGAATAAAAGAGGTTAAATATGAATTATAATATTTTAAGAGAAAATGATATTAGGGGAGAGTACCCTAGTGAAATTAACGAAAAAGCTGTTATAAAAATAGGTAAAGCCTTTGCTTATTATTTAACAGAAAAAGGAATAGAAACATGTATAATAGGGCATGACAATCGACTTAGTAGTCAATCTCTAAATGATATATTAATAAAAACAGTACTTTCATCTGGCATTAATGTAATTGATATTGGGTTAGTTACGACACCAATGCTAAATTATGCTTGTATAACAAGTGAAATACCATATGGAATAATGATTACTGCTTCTCATAATAAAGCATCAGATAATGGTTTAAAAATATTTGGAGAAAATTATCTTCATTTAAGACAAGATGAACTAAAGAAATTATATTCTTATATCAAAGAGGAAAAAGAAACTAGTGGAAAAGGTTCTTTAAGTACATTAAATATTCGTGATAAATATATTAATATGTTAATATCTAAATTTGGTAGAATTAATAAAAAAGTAGTTATAGATTGTGGTAATGGTACAGCTTCTACAATTGTTAAAGATATTTTTTCTAAAATCTTTTTTGATGTTAATTATATAAACTGTACTAGTGATGGGAGTTTTCCAATTCATAATCCAGATCCTAACGTACCAGAAAATTTAAAATGGTTAATTGATATGGTTAAATTAAAAAATGCTGATTTAGGAATAGCGGTTGATGGGGATTGTGATAGAGTAGGTATTGTTGATAATAATGGAAATATTATTACAACTGATTATTTAATTGCTATTTATGCTAAAGATATAATTCCTCTTAACCAAAATAAAAATGTTTTGATTGATATTAAGTGTTCAAGTGTTATTGCATCTACCATTAAAAAAATGGGTGGTAAGTCTATTATGGTTAAAAATGGTTCTGCCTATATTGAAAGTTTAATGTATGATACACCTGCTTTAATTGGTGGTGAGTATTCTGGTCATATATTCTTTAAAGATGATTATTATGGTTATGATGATGGATTTTATGCTGGTTTAAGGCTAGCTAAAATTCTAAATGATAAAAATACCTTGGCAAGCAATTTAACTAGTGATATGAAAAAACTTCCTAATACACCAGAAATAAGAGTTAAAGTAACTGATGATAACAAGTTTACTATTGTTAATAAAATTAAAGAATATGCTAAAGAAAAAAGTTACAGTTGTAACTTTATTGATGGGGTAAGAGTAGATTATAAAGAAGGTTTTGCTTTAGTTAGAGCTAGTAATACAGGACCATATTTAACTCTTAGATTTGAAGCATCTACTGAAGAAGAATTGTTACAAAGAAAAAATGAATTTATGGATTTAATTGATAAATTTAAATAAAAAACTGAGGACTATTACTATTTTGAATAGTTCTTTTTTCTTCCTTTTTAATATCTTTTTTCTCTTTTTTAATAGGTTCATAATTTGAACTTATTTCATTATCCTTATTTTTAGTCATAATTTCATATATATTTTTAAAATTATTGAGTAGGGGTTTGTAATCATTTATAATTGGAATAATAGTTTTAGCAATTCCTAAAGTTTTAGATAAACTATTAAGTGTTCTTGTTAAATTTATTACATTATTCATATATTCACCCTTAATAGATTATATGTTAATTTTAAAAATAAGTTATAAAACATTTCATCTCTTTTTTAAAACAAAAAATAAGCATTCTTTAACTAAATTATATTTAGAATTGCTTATTTTAATTTATATATGCATTTCATTATTATTTTTAGGTTTATAAATTTCTATATTATTAATATAATGGATTAACTCATTTTTAATTTCTTCATTTTTTATAGTTCTTTTAACTAAGTTTGTAACTTTATTTAATTCATTTTTATTTAAATAAAGCAAACACGTAATGAATAGAATAATAGATTGATTTAATTCATTATGTTCTTTTATTGTATTAATCTTATTTAAAAGATCAGAAATTAAATCAGATAATTCTAAATTAATAAAACTTTTAAAAGTATCTTCTGACATATTGTAAGTATTAATAGAAGCATTAGGCACTTTATTAAACCTATTCTTAATAAGTTCTTTTTCTAAATCACTTGATGATGCAAAAGATTCTTCATAAAGCATTTTAATTAAAAGAGTAGTATCATTACTATTATGCATTTCATTTAATAATACCCCAGCATATGTCATATTTAGAGAATTACTAAAAGAATAATATAATTCTAAGTACATATAGATGTTTTCTGAATCATTTAAATTATCTAATTTTAAAACTTGATACTTTTTTAAAGATTTAATATCACTTATAAGTTTTTCATCATTATTTTCAATATCTTGATAAAGTTCAATTTTAGATAGTTTATTCTTAATTCTTGTAAAAGATAGTATTTGAAAATTAGACATTTTATGATTCATAAATTTATAATTATCTTCTAAATAATCTAAAGCTGTACTAGTTGCAAAATAATTCATGCTAAAATAGTTATATATATCTTCTTCAATTAATAGTAGAGAAGATAATTTGTTAATTAACTCATCTTTAATTTCATTATAATTTAGATTATTCTTTTTAAAAACTTCTAGCATAATAAGAGATTTGTAATAATTAGAAATCTTTAAAGTTACTCTAATTAATTCATTAAAATGATTTAACATATCATAATCTAATTCTTCATCCATATCATTTATTTTTTCCTTTAGCTTCTTTTCTTAATTTAATAATATAGTCTATATAGTTTATTAAATTTTTAGGATTATAATTCTTAATTAATGCTTCATTAGTAATAATATTTTTATATCTATTTAATTCTTCTTCATCTAAATGAAGGATAATGGCTTTAAAATGCATAAAATAAGCATCAAATACTTCAGCATCACTAGCAATCATTATAGATTTAATTGTATTATCCATATCTTTTTCTAATAAAAAGTTTAAAAGCTGTTGTTTTACTTTTCCATTAGTTTTCAATAGTTCTTTTAATTTTCTAGCCATATAGTTATTTACAAAAGAAAATTTATTATTTATTAATTCTTGTTCAAAATCGCCGCTTAAATACATTGAATTTTTAAGGTTTCTCATAATATAGATTTGTTTTATATAAGAATTATTACTATTTTTTATTGCTTGAATGTCTAAATTATTTGTCGCAATAGCAACTGATTCTTCAATTAGAATGCAAGCTTTAATAATTATTGATTTAGCTTCATCTTCACTAAAACCATTATTAATTAATAAGTTTTGAGCATTTGAATTATTTCCAATTTGAAAAATATTACTTGGATTATCAGCACTATATAAAAAGAAAACTTTTTCTAAACTATGTAAAATACGTTCATAAGTCATAACATCTTCATTATTATAACTAGTTAGTTTCTTTTTACTAAAATAATCTAAAATAATCATACATATTTCAATATTATCATTTAAGTATTCATAATACTTTTTCTCTTTATTAATTAAAGTTTTAAGTTTATTTATATTTTCAGTGCTATCTTCGTTTTTTAAAAGCTTTTCATATATATTTTTATAAATATTTGCAATAGATAAAGTTAAACCAATAAGTTCATTCAAAAAACTTTTAATTTCAATATCTAATTCCATTTATATCACTTTACTTTCTGAATCATTATTATAATGAATACTTTTTTCTTCATCTAAATTATCTATTTTTTCAATTAATGCATTCTTAATTATATTTGAAGCAAAAGGCATTTTTATAATATTTTTTCTTAATATAGCCACATTTTCATTAGATAAATAGAGAAGAAATGTTTTAAATTCCATAATTAATTGTTTTGATAAGCTATCTAATTTTTCACATTTAGTGGTTTTTAATAAATTAATATGTATTGACTCTAAAGTCCAAATATTAACAAAATCGTTAAATGTAGTAGGAGATAGGGGATTATCAAACTTTAATTCATCTTCAAATCTACTATTAATAGATGTAAAATTACTATCTATTAATTCATATTCTAATTCATTACTTCTAACAAAAGCAGTTTCCAATTTTATTTTAATAAGTTCATCAATATCTTTTCTACTTTTAGCATTGTCTATTTCTTTATTAACAACATATATAAATCTATTTACAATAGACTTTTCATAGAAATATTGAAATTTACAATAAAAATCTAAAGCATCTATTTCGTCTAATCCATTTGAAATTAAGAATTGATACTTTGAATTATTATTAAAAGATTCTATTCCTTGCATAAGAAAATCTCTATTAGCAAGTGATAATAAAATATGGAAATTAGTAATAATTCTACGGTAACATAATCTATCTATATCACTCATTTCTTTACTAAATTTTTTCTCAGCACTACTTAAAAAATCAATTGCTTTAATAACTAAAATATTATCATCTTCAAAATCGCAATATATTGCGTGTTCTTGTTCTTTTAAATTTATTAATCCTTGAATTAAAAGATTTAAAAATAATTCAGTACCTTTTATATTACTTTTTTGAAGAATAATAATTATATTTTTATAACAATTATAAATTGAGTAGGTATGCTTAACGATATTATATAATTGTTCATTTAATTCTTCATCCATTTTTTATCTCCTTATATTTTTTTAGAATGTTCAATATCAGAATTAGCATTTTGTTTTAATATATTGTTGCTATCTAATATTTCTAAAATCTCTTTAAAGATTAAATTATGTCCTTTTTCATAATACTTTTTTAAATTAATAACTTTATTTTTTATTATTTTAATACAATTATCATCAGCAAATAATAGACATGTTTTCAATTTTGCTAATAAAATATTAAAGTAGAATTTATCTTCAAAATCTTCTAGTTCTTCATTATCTTCATCTTCTTCAAAAGAAACATTTTCTCTTTCGATACTTGCTAGTTCTTCAAGATTTTCTTCTAATAATTCATCATATTCTTCATCATCACTATCATTATAAATAGTCTTATCATCATAAGATGGAATATCTTCAATAAATAAAGATAATTTATCAAGTGCATAAGCATTTCTTATATTACTTATAAAACTAGGATCTAAATTAGGACTATTATATTCTATAAAAGAATTAAATTTTTGAGGAATATTATCTAATCTTTTATTTAGTAAGGCACTTTCTAATTTTGAATTTAAAAATGTTAAATTATATTTAAAGTATAGAGCTTTATCATCAAAAGAATCTTGTAAAAAATTAAATATTTCATAATAATATGTTTCATTATATGTTAACATTTTATGTTTAATAAAAGTAAAATCTTCTTCTTTAGAACAAATTTCTTCATCTTCTTCATCAATTGAATCATGAAAATAATCATCATTTCTTAAAGCTAAGGCATCTAATTTTTGTGCTATTCTTAAAGTAACTAATTCATTTTCATCATCTTTTAGTGCAACTGCAACATTTTCATAGTAATAATTCTTTTTATAAATTATTTCATCTAAATACTTACTAGCAAAAACTGCTTCTTGTGGAAACATATCAAAGTATTCATAAATTATTTTTTCTTCTTCTAAATTGAATCTTAAATATGTAAGCATACTAGCATATTGACTAGTATTTTTATGATTATCTTTTTCTAAATATGCTAATGATGTGTATGTATTTTTGATTGTTAAAGTTATTTTAAATAAATTATTTATAATACTTAATGTTTCTTTGCTTATTGGAGTTTCAAATTTATTTGCAAGTTTTAAATCAGATTTGCGTTTATTTATTAGTTCTTTAATAGCTTCATTATTTTTTGCACCTAAATAGGTTACTAAATCTTGTAAAGTTTTATCATCTATAAATAGGGCAGAAGTACGAAGTATAGTCCTTAAATAAATATTTAATTTTTCGTTTTTAACTTTTGTTAACATTTCAAATGCTTTTTTAAATATAAGAATTCCATAAGATTTTTTAAATTCATCTTTCATCTTACTTTCAATAAAAAATGTAGTTTCAATATCAGTATTCTGATTAAAAGAATGACTAACTCTTTCATAATAATCATCTGATAAAATAAAATCTAATGTACTATTTAAAAAAGCAAAAGTATATTTTAATTTTTTAAAATCAGTGCTATCAAGAAGTTCGATAGTGCGAATACTAAGTTCTAAATTAAAATTTGGAATAGCTATATTAAGATAGGCACTATATTCTATTTTTTCATTTGCTTTAGATTTAAAATATCCTTTTAAATTCTTAGCTAAAGATTTTGCATCTTTTATTTCTAATTTTGTCAATTCATTATATATTCTTTTAATAACTAAATCACTTTTCTTTTGAAAAATTCCAAAAATATCTTCAACATTTACATTTGAATTTAACTGTTGTAAAAATGCTTTAGCATTAGAAATAAATGTAGCATTATTACAATATGGCTCTAATAATAAATCTAATTCTTCAATTAAAATATGAATATCAGCAATTAAATCTAATTGTTTACTAGTTCCTTTTTCATTATCTAATTTAGCAAGCTCAAAATATAAATCATAAAGTTCATTTGTTTTTTCAATTAAAGTTTGTAATACTTTAAGTTCTTCTTCATTCATAACAAAACCACCCTTAATTTGTAATGTTTATTATATATTAAAGTATTTATAAATACTAGATTAAATAATAATTTTTTGCAAAAAAATAAGAGCCTATAAGGCATCTTATCTATTGTAGTATTCAACAATTAGTGATTCATTAATATCAGCATTAAGTTCACTTCTTTCAGGTAATCTTAAGTAAGTACCTGTCATTTTCTTATCATCAAATTCAACAAATGCTGCACGATTTAAAGTATTTTCTAAAGATAACTTAATAGCTGGATGATTTAATGATTTTTCTTTTACAGAAATAGTATCACCTGGTTTAACAGTATATGATGGAATATCAACACATTTACCATTTACTAAAATATGTGCATGGTTAACTAATTGTCTTGCAGCACGTCTTGTACTAGCAAGTCCCATACGATATACAACATTATCTAATCTACTTTCTAAAAGTTTTAGGAAGTTTTCACCAGCAATACCTTTCATTTTAGAAGCTTTTTCAAATGTACGATGGAATTGTTTTTCAGTTAATCCATACATAAATCTAACTTTATTTTTTTCGTTTAATTGGATTCCGTATTCACTTGATTTTTTTCTTCTACTTGTACCATGAATTCCAGGTGCATAAGGTCTTTTAGCAAGTTCTTTACCATTTTCTAAAATAGAAAATTCATATCTTCTTGCTTTCTTATAAACTGGACCAGTATATCTTGCCATAATTTTCTCCTTTCTTAGCGAAAGAGTTATTCCAAAATCTATATAGGGTGTTTATTATCTTTTTCCCATCGGCAGTAAGGTACTAAAGTTATTTCAAATAAACGCATTATAGAGATTTATAGAATCCTGCCTCATTAACGCATCTGTATTATATATTAATTATATGCTAATTGTCAATCCATTTTCCTTTGTTTTATTCAATTGTAGTAGGCTTCATTTCATATTTTTTACTATTTTCTTTTTCAGATTTAATAGTACTTAAAATAGAGTTATAAAATTCATCAAAATTTTCTTTCATTTTATTTAGAACATTAATTGATATTTCATTTATTTCTTCTTCTGTAAGATTAAATTCTTCACATAAAATATTTAAAGAGGCTTTTTCTTCAAATAGAATAATTCTAAATATACATATTAATAAATCTTTAGTACTAAATTCTTGATATTTATCTTTAAATATTTTTATTAATTTAGCAATAGTATCATAATCTACATTAAATTTATTACTATTAGATTTAATAGTAGAAGAAGATGGAAATATTACATCATAAGAATATTCTGGACTAATGGGAACTTTTACGGATTTATCAGTTTTTATTCTATAATTATCTCTTGAAATTTTTATTTCATCTTTCGTAAGAATAGTATTTGAAGCATTAATATGAATAACTTTAAATCCTAAATTTTTACGATTATTTAATAATCTAGTCATAATTTTAGGTTTAATATTTTGATGAAAATTATTCTTGCTAGTAAAATTATATTCATCTAAATTCTTTCCATAAATACTATATACTAACATTTGTTCTTCATAAGGTAATTCATAAATAGCATTCTTTAATTCATCAATTGAATAATCAGGAAATAACTCTATAATTTTTTTACCTTTTCTTTTAATAACTAAATCTTTACCATTTAATAATGATCTAATATGCATTTTAATAGTTATATAAAAACACTTCTTATCATTTCTACTAGCATTGTTATTAAAAGTATCTAAATCATTACCATATATATTATAGATAATTTCTTGTTCATTAATAGGTAATTTGGAAATGGCTTCTTTAATTTCTTCTATAGTATTATCAGGAAATAACTCTATAATATTTTTACCTTTTCTTCCAACTCTTTTATTAATTATCTCTTTACCATTTAATAGTAATATAATGTGTTTTTTAATAATCTTACTAAATTTTTGTTTATCATTTCTACTAGCATTATTATTAAAAGTATCTAAATCATTACCATATATATTATAGATAATTTCTTGTTCATTAAAAGGTAATTTGGAAATGGCTTCTTTAATTTGTTCTATAGTGAAAGTAGGAAAATACTCTGTGATATTTTTTACTTTTTTCCCCTTTCTTTTATTAACTAAATCTTTTCCAGCTAATAATGATTTAATATGAAACTTAATAGTCTTAGTAAATTTTTGCTTATCAATTCTACTAGCACTACTATTAAAAGAATCTAAATTATTACCATATAGATTATATACAATCTCTTGTTCATTAGTAGGCAACAAAGAAATAACTTCTTTAATTTCTGCTAAAGTGAAATTAGGAAAATACTCTATGATAGTTTTTCCTTTTTGACCACTTATTTTAGTTAGATTATTTCCATCTAATAACAATCCAATATGTTTTTTAATATACTTACTAAATTTTTGTTTATCAATTCTACTAGCACTACTATTAAAAGTATCTAAATTGTTACCATATACACTATATACAATTTTTTGCTCGATAGTAGGCAACTTAGAAATAGCTATTTTAATTTCTTCCAAAGTAGTATTAGGAAAATGCTCTATGATAACTTTTGCTTTTTTCCCATATCTAGGTAAATCTTTTCCATCTAATAATGATTTAATGTGAAATTTAATAGTTTGATAAAATTTTTGCCTTTCTGTTAAGGGAATATCATTATTAAATGTATCAAGATTAATACCATAAATGTTGTATACGGTTTCTTGTTCGTTAGTAGGTAATTTAGAAATGGCTTCTTTAATATCTTCTAGAGTATTATTTGGAAAATACTCTATAATAGGTTTTCCTTTTGAACCACCTCTTTTTTTAGTCAAATCTTTTCCATTTAATAAGAGTATAATATGTTTTTTAAGATATTTATTAAATCTTTCTTTATCATTTTTACTAGCACCACTATTAAATATATCTAAACTATTGCCATATACATGATATACAGTTTTTTGTTCATTAATAGGTAACTTAGAAATGGCATCTTTAATTTCTTCTAAAGTATAATTAGGAAAATACTCTATGATAGTTTTTCCTTTTGGACCTTTTCTTTTTTTAATTAATTTTTTTCCATCTAATAATAATCTAATATGTTTTTTAATAATACTAGTAAATTTTTGCTTATCAATTCTACTAGCATTACTATTAAAAGAATCTAAATTATTACCATATACATTATATACAATCCCTTGTTCATCATTAGGTAGCTTAGAAACAGCATCTTTAATTTCTTCTAAAGTATTATTAGGAAAATAATATAAAATATTTTTACCTTGTTTTCCATTTCTTTTTTTAGTTAAATCTTTTCCATTTAATAATAATATAATATGTTTTTTAATATATTTACTAAATTTATTTTTATCATTTTTACTAGCATTACTATTAATTGTATCTAAACTACTACCAAATATATTGTAGATAGTCTCTTGGTCGCTAGTAGGTAACTTAGAAATGACATCTTTAATTTCTTCTAAAGTATTATTAGGAAAATAGTTAAAAAAAGTTTTACCTTTTCTTCCAACAATAATTTTTTCAATCTTTTCATCTAATAGTAATTTAATATTTTTTATAACAGTTCTCTTAAATTTTCTTTTTTCTTCGTAACTTAATTCATTATATTCATTTAAATCAGTACCAAATATCTTATAAATTAATTCTTTTTGCTCAATTGGTAGTTTTTCTATTACTAACTTTACTTCATCAAAAGTATACCCTGGAAAATTTTGCATGAAATCCTCTTTTATAAGTGCATTTTTTCTTTCTTGTTTATTCGGCTTTTCAATTTTTTTAGCAATATTATTCTGATGCAAAGTCTCTTTAATAATAGGCTCTTTTACTAAATCTAAAGAGTTCATTCTTTCAAGAAGAAGTGCTTTTAATCTATCTAAAAACTCATTTACAGAACTTTCAGAAGTATTCATTTTAATGCTTATTTCTTTATTATTTAAATTATTTTTATACTTTAATACTAACAAATATTTAACTTTTGAAGATAGCATCTCAATAATATATCTTATATCTAAATAATCTTTATCTGATAAATTAACTTTATAATTTGGATATAAATCACTAATAATTTTATCAATTGTACTTTTATCATTAGAATCTATACTTGGAATAATATTATTTTTTAAAAAATTATCAATTTTATTTGTAATACAGCGAATAGCAAAAGAACGAAAATCACCATTATTTGTAAGATTAAAATTAATAATAGCATCTAGCATTCCTTGTTTAGCAATTCTAAACAATAGAGGAAAGTCAAAGTTTGAATTAGGCAATCTATTAGCAACTATATTATACATTAAAGTATGACTATTAGTAAAAATAATATCTATTGATTCTGTGTTACCATTACGATATTTTTTTATTAATTCAATATATCTATCATTAGTTAATGGTTTATCATTCATAAAAAATCCTCCTCTTAAATATGATGATGGCTATTTTGAAGATTCTCACTTTCCCAAATAATTTGATATGGTGCTCCATAACCACTTGATACTTCAACCTTTTCTTTATTAATAATCATATGAGTCTTAATAGGAAAGTCAAACATATCTAATTTGATTAATGATCCAGCATTACTTAATATTTCATCTGGAGTATAATCTACATCGAGGTTGCAATAACCTAAAAGATTTATTCTGCCCATAATGCTTTTAGCAAGACTTTCTTTAAATATTTTTATTTCTTTGGCTGTTTTTGATTTTTTATTAGAACTTAAAAGATTAAAAATAGCCATTGGAACTTCTTCACCCATATCAAAATTAGTTGTTTGGATAGCATTAGCCCACCAATTTACAGCTTGTTCTATATATTCTGGATAATTATTTCCTAAAGATGCATTAGTTCTTTTTGGTGGATTAAATCCAAATACTTCTAAACATATTGACCTAAAATTATTAGCAAATTGTTCTTCACATATTTCGTCTATTACTTGAATAACATTTGGTAATTGAGCAAGCACTTGATTTTTTCTTAAAATGAATTCTTTAGGTATTTCTACTTTTTTTGTAAAACCACATTTTCCATTATTAATATCATCCATTAGTCCAACCATAGTTATTGCAAATGCTTTTACAGTAGTAGGGGTATTAACTACTTTAGACATATAATCAGTAATTACATATAAATCTTCAGACATACCAGGGCAAGTAGTTCTTACATTTTTTAATTTTTCTTTTAAACTATTTTCCATTTTTCTTCATTCCTTGATAATTTATTATAGCATTAATAAATGAAAAATCAATGAAGAACATTTGGATTATTTATATACATTTTTATGAGAATTATGTATAAAATATAATAAGGCTTGACGTACGTTTAAAAGTACGCTAAAATATAGCTAAGTGAGGTGAAAATATAATGGAAATAATTAATATTACCAATGCTAGACAAAATTTATTTCAATTAATATCTGATGTAAATAAAGGCTTTAATCCAATAAATATAGTTAATAGTAAAGGTGATGATGCTGTTTTAATATCTGGCTCTGATTGGAGAGATATTGAAGAAACAATTTATTTAAATTCTATTCCCGGTTATGTTGATTCAGTAAAAGAAGCTTTAAAAGAAGACAGAAAAAAGTGTAGTGTATATAAAAAGGATGAAGAATGGTAGAATATACAATTATTTTTTCAAAGCTAGCAGATAAAGATAAAAAATTAATAAAACAGGCAGGATTAGAAGAAAAAATACGTAATTTATTAAATTTAATAAGCGAAAATCCTTATATAACTCAGCCTACATATGAAAAACTTAAAGGTAACTTAGACGGATTATTTTCAAGAAGAATTAGTTTACAGCATTGTTTAGTATATAAAGTATATGAAAATACTAAAGAAATATTTATAGTTAGAATGTGGTCTCATTATGATAAAGTTAAGTAAGACTACATTCTTTTTTAAAAGTTTAAAACATCTTTCCTTATTGTTAATGCTTACTAATTATGGTATTATATGAATAATAGGAGAGATTGCTATGGCATATTTAGATGAAAGATTTCGTATGATAAATTATTCACATTCTGTATCACTTTATGATGCAATAATTGTAGGTAAAAGATATCGCATTACTATTTTAAGTGATATTTTAGTAAGACTTGAATATTCAGCAGAAGGTAAATTTGAAGATAGACCAACTGAGCAAATATTATATCGTAATTTTTCAGTTCCTAGATTTACTAAACAAGAAGATAGTAATTTCTTAGTACTTGCCACAAAGTATTTTAAACTAGAATATCAAAAAGAAATGCCCTTTATTGGATCTAAAGCAAGTCCTGATCAATATTTAAAAATTACTCTCAATAATAGTGATAAGACATGGTTTTTTGGTGCTGCTGAAGCAAGAAACTTTAAGGGAAGTGCTTATTCATTAGATAATGCAGATGGAGATGCAAACTATCAAAAAGGATTGTATTCAACTGATGGGTTTGTTTCAATTGATGATTCTAAAAGTTTAATTTTAAATGAAGATGGGTCTTATACTCAAAGAACTGATAATAGAATTGATACATATGTATTTTTATATCGCAAAGACTTTGGTTTTTGTTTAAGAGATTATTATAAATTAACAGGAAAACCAGCACTGATACCAAGATATGCTTTAGGAATTTGGTGGTATAAAGATTTAGAATATAAAACTGAAGATATAAAAAATTTAGTCGAAAATTTTAAATTAAATGAAATACCATTATCAATATTTTTATTAGGTAATAATTGGCATTTAAAACATGATAACTTAAATAATGGCTTTACTTTTAATTATAATTTAATCGAAAATCCTAAAAATTTAATGGATTATTTGCATAAAAATAACATAAGAATAGGGTTAAATGTTAATCCTTTAATAGGTATTCATCCTGACGAAATAGCTTATAGTCGATTTAAAGAAGCGGTTAATTATCAAGATGATAATAATAACAAAACTGGCATAATACCTTTTAATATATTTAATCAAGATATGGTTATGGCTTATTTTAATGAGTTTATTAAACCATTAGTAGATATGGGAACTGATTTTTTCTGGATTGATTACAATAATGAAAAAGATTTATCTTCTCTAAGAGCTTTAAATAGATATCATTTCTTAAATTATAGTGATGAATTAAATAAAAGACCTATGATTTTATCACGTAATGGAATGTTATCTTCACATAGGTATCCAGTTTTATATAGTGGGGAAACTATTGTTAGTTGGAAAAATCTAAATATGATTCCAGAATTTAATTCTAAGTCTTCTAATATAGGGCTTTCTTGGTGGAGTCATGATATTGGTGGATATAAAAGTGGAATAGAAGATTCTGAATTATATATGAGATTTGTTCAATTAGGAACATACTCACCAATTTTTAGGTTTTCTAGTGCTTCTTCTCATTATTATAAAAGAGAACCATGGCTTTGGGATGTTAAAACATTTTCTGTTGTAAGAGAATATTTAAAATTAAGGCATAGATTAATACCATATATATATAATGAAGGATATAAGTATTCAAAAACTGGTTTACCATTAATTCAACCAATTTATTATAGATATCCTGAAATATATGATGAACCTTTATATAAAAATGAGTATTATTTTGGAACCGAATTATTTATTGCACCAATTACTAATAAAAAGGATCTTTTAATGAACCGAACTATTCATCGTATATTCTTACCTAATGGAGTTTGGTATGATTTTAAAACTGGTAAAAAATATATTGGTGGTAAAAGATATGTAACATTTTTTAAAGATGAAGATTATCCAGTATTTGCTAAAAGAGGAACTATTATTCCTTTAGCTGTCCTACATGAAAATGATTTAAATAATACAAGCATTCCAAAAACATTAGATATTCATATTTTTCCAGGTGCTAGCAATATTTATAAATTGTATGAAGATGATGGAACAAGTTCTTTATATGAAAGTGGTTATTATACAATAAATGATATTGATTATAATTATCAAACTAATAATTTTACTTGTATTATTAGACAAACAGAAGGAAAAAATGATATCTTACCAGAAAGAAGAAACTATATTGTAAGATTTAGAAATACTAGAACTCCAAGTGAAGTATCTGTATATGTAGGTGATGAAAAAGTAGACTATTTTAAAGCATATTCTTCTGTAAATGATTTTATTGTTGAAATTGAAAATGCTCCAACTAGTTTACAATTATCTATTAATTGTAGGGGAAATAATATTGAAATAGATGCTGAAAGAATTATAAATGATGATATTGATTCAATCTTAAGCGATTTACAAATATCAACTGATCTTAAAACTCAGATTGCTGAAATATTATTTGCTAATGATATTGATATTAAAAAGAAAAGAATTTTAGTTCGTAAACTAAAAAGAAAAGGATTACATCCAAAATATGTAACAATGTTCTTAAAATTATTAGAATATATTGCTGAATTATAAAAATGCAGTTTTACCTGCATTTTTAGTATGTTTTAATTACATATGGATTATTTTCAGATCCATCACCCATAATGTATTTTCTAGTTTTAATATCTTTTTTTTGTTCTAAAACTAAATCACCATTAATAGTTGTAACAATTTTAGCATAAGCAAGATTAGAAGCATTTGTAGTTCCCATACTATTATTATTTAATTTAAATACTTTAAAAGTAGAATCTTTATCAGCTGTAATTGTCCATGTAGAACCTACATTATTTAAATAATTATAATTACTACAAGAATTATCTTTTATAGTGTGACAATTATTATCTAAAGTTGCTTGGAAATATTCATAAGCTGATAGTAGGGTATAAGGAAATTCACTTGCTCTTTCACTACATTCAATAGAAGAATCAAAAATATCATCATTTATACTTCTTTTTCCAATGCATATAGGTGTATTTATGAAATAAGGTTTCATTGCATTAGTAGTAACTTCTTTATCATTGTATAATCCTTCTACATAATCTTTTAATCTACTATTAATACCATTATATACATAATTATTTATTCCATAAGAAGCGTTTTTATCTACATTAAATCGGTTATCCCAATAAACCATATCTCTTTTAGTTAAATCTAATAGTCTAATTGTTCCATCACTATTTACTTTTAATATTAAATACTTAATACCATTTAAAGTTAGATGGTTTTTAACATTATCACCTTTAAAAATATATTCATCATTAACCTTATATAATCCATTACCACTACTTACAATATTTTCATTTGTTGTAATCTTATCATAAAGAGTAGCCGTTTTATAATCAGAGCCACAATCTAAACTAGGAATATATAAATAGTTACCATTATTATTAATTATTTTAACATAACCAGTACAAACTGAATTATTTTGAATAACTGATGATACTTCTTTAATATATCCATCATTTACTAAATTTTGAAGAGTTACTGTTGTAAATCCTTTATCATCTTTTGGTAAATTAGAAGTATACTTTTGTTTAACTATCTTTACCATTTGATTTTCTAAACTACTATAGGAATATCTTTTATGTGAACAACTACTAAATAATGCAATTAATAATATAAATATTATAAAGAAAAATACTACTACTATTAATCTTTTTATTATTTGGTTATCAGTTATTTTATTTAAAACACCATCTACTAATTCCCATAATGTACGAAATAATTCTTTTATAAAGCTCATTTATGCCACCTCCCCACAAGTATAACAAAAAGTTTAATTTAATACAATTTATTATTTATAATTTTCAAAATATAAAATATGTGATATTATTAATTATAAGAGGTGTAAAATGAAAAAGAAAAGGAAAAATAAAAGAGTACTTTTAGTATTAATCATTTGCGCAATATCATTATTAATTGCATCATCTTTATATCTTTTAGTTTTTAAAGAAAATAAAAATGAAACAAATAAAATTGATAATAAACAAACAACGACAACTACTACGACAACGACCAAGAGGTTAAAAATAGTTAATCCTAATACAAAATCTAGACCATTTGCAGTAATGATTAATAATCATAATGATGCAAGACCACTTCAAAGTGGGCTTCAAGATGCATATTTGATGTATGAAATGATTGTTGAAGGTGGAATTACAAGATATTTAGCATTATTTTTAGATCAAAATACTGATAGAATTGGTTCTATTAGAAGTGCTAGACATTATTATTTAGATTATGCTCTAGAAAATGACGCTATATATGTTCATCATGGATATAGCCCACAAGCTATGGCAGATTGGAAAGCTTTAAATGTAGATCGCATCGAAGTAAATGAAAGTACGACAGGTTGGCGTGCTAAAGGACTTAAAACTGCATCTGGTAAATCTGTTGCTTATGAGCATACATTATTTACTAGTATTGAAAAGCTAAATAAAGGAATCGGTAGTAAAAGAACTGAAAGAAAAAATGATTTATTATTAGATTATTCAATTGATGAATTGGATTTAAGTGGTATTGAAGGAGCAAAAATAGCAAATAATGTTTCAATTAGATATTCAAATTATGCTACATCAAGTTATGAATATGATGCAGAAAATAAAGTTTATAAACGTTTTGTGAATAATAAAGCTCATAATGATTATGAAACTGGCAAACAGTATACTTTTAAGAATATTATTACTTATCAAGTGAAAAATACTTCAATTGCTGGTGATGAAAAGGGTAGACAGACCATAAATAATATTGGTAGTGGAGAAGGATATTATATTTCAAATGGATATGCTGTCCCAATAACTTGGTCTAAAAAGAGTAGGGATAGTCAAACAGTTTATAAATATAAAGATGGAAAAGAACTAATCGTTAATGACGGCAATACATTTATTCAAATTCAACCAACTGGTCAGACATTAACTATTAGTTAATATAATAGAATTTAAAAGGAGGATAAAATGAATTTTATTGTAAAAAATTATCTTGTAATTATTATAATTGTTGCTTTTGGGGTTTTTGCTCTTATTGGTTATTTAGTAGATAATGCTAAAAATAAAAACAATAAAGAAGAGGGGTTACTTACTAAGCCAAATGATGAGGTAGATATAAGTTTAATTAGAGAAGATGGTCTTAATGATGAAGTGGATTCTACTAATGTTGAACAAACAATAGCTCCTGAAACAGAAGTTGATGATTTAGCTAATATCAATAAAGAATAATTATAATTAAAAGAAAGTGAAAAAACATTTTCTTTTTTTTGCCGATAATAATCATAAAAGCCCTTATTTACATTTAGTATGATTTATGCTATACTAGCAATCACTTTTAAGGGGGAAACTATATGAGAGATTGGATGCTAGAACATGCTAATATATCTATAGAAGAATATACCAATAATATGTTAGATTATAATAAACAAAGTTATGAGGTGTCTTGTGATAGAAATAATCCTGACATTGATTTTCTTCTAACTTTAGCAAGATTTAGCATTAAACCAAATATTCTAAAAAGAAAACTATTAGGCATAACTAAAAATGGGACTATTTATACTTATAAAGGTTATAACTTTGAACTATTTTCTGATGTTTTAAATGATCCTTTATTATTAACTAGCCAAAGATATGGTGAATGTCACGCTAAATCATTTATAATTGCTTATCATACTAAACTTGATATAGTAACTGCTAAATGTACAGATTTTTATGATGGAAAAGATTTTATTCATACTATTTTAGTTGATAAAGTAGGAAATAAAGTTTTTGATTATACTTGGAATTTAATTATTGATAAAACTACTTACTATCGCATTTTTAATGTTCGAGAAATAAAATACTTATCAAATAAGGAATTTAAAAAATATGCTAAAATTTTAATCGCTAATAAAAATAAATACGGTGAATTAATTAATATTAGAGAGTTTTTATGTTATCCAGAAAAGGTATGTGCAGCTATTAATACTTTAGACCAAAATAACACTGAGCAAAATAGTACTAAAGTTAGATCTACAGAAAGGGTACTAAAATGAAAAGTAATACTATAACTGACATTGATGCAATATTAGTTTTACAATTAGGCACTACTTTTTCTAAAAAAGAATTACGAGCATCATATTTAAGGATTGCTAAATTGTATCATCCAGATAAATATGTAAATGAATCTGAAGAAAAAATTGAATTTGCAAAGAAAAAAATGCAAAATGCTATTGCAGCATATGATTATTTGAAAGAAAAGTATTTTTTAAATTCATCTTCAGATGATGATAAAATAACTATAAATTCTATGATTTTTTCTAAGCCTAAAAAGGATTATTCTTCTTTATTAAGAAAAAGATTGATAGAAGAAACTGAAAAATACTCTTCATATATAGGCTTTAATGCTAGTGAAGATTTAATTAATAAAGAAATAGAAAATACTATTGATGCTGTTGGCCATAAATATAATAATGAAGAATTAATAAAAATTGAAATTACTAAATTTAATAAAAATGTCTTAAAAATTCTAATAATATATTTTAAAAATTTACTTATTAAAGAATGCGATAAATATAAGAATAATGATGAATATAATGAATTTATTCAAAGTGGTCTTTTATCAAATATTGATAATTATATTAGTTTAATAGGTGAAAATAAAATTGATAAGTATTTATTAGACACTATATTATCTAAATTAGATATAATTGCTAAAGATTTATTTTATAAAAATAATATTATAAAGAAAAAAATAATTAAATTAAAAGATATCTTTGAAAGTAATCAAGACTATTTACTATTTGATGATTTTAAAGAATATTATGAAAGATTTAAAAAGCTTGAAGATAATTTTAACTATTTTGGCTTAAACATATATAATGAACTTGATTCTATTGAACTTAATTTATTAAATATAATTAATTGTGATGAATATGCAATGAAAAAAGTATTTAACTTTTTAATAAAAGCTTATAATGATAGAATAATAAAATTAGACAATACATTAAATTATAAAGAAGGTATTAACTTATCATATGTATTTGCTAGTGCAATGAATATTTTTTCTCAAATTGAAAATGGTGAAATAAATAAAGAAAAAGGATTAGAACTTTTATCTCAAATAAAATTTGAAAATTTAGAAGAAGATAAAAACTTAATTGAAGAATCAACTTTATTAAAAATTAAATCTGGTATTTATAT
>CAJOQL010000053.1 GCA_905236935.1 uncultured Bacilli bacterium | reverse complement strand
AAGACCACTAAAAAGACTACTAAGGTTGGTAATAAATAAGGGGGAAGAAATCCCGCAAAAAAATTAATTCCATAAAACTCTGTAGAATCTAATAATGATGTTACATTTAAAACTGCTAATGATGATAATATAAGTAAAAACACACAAAAAATAATAAAAATAGTTAAATCTTTTGGCTTTACTCTAAATTTCATAATCTTTCCCCTCCACTTGCTTTCATAATTATATAATATATTGAATATTTTTTCTATATTAATTATTGGATTTTCTTATCTTTATAACTATTATAATTATAAATATTGTAGTTATAATACCAAGTGAAATATAGATAATATCTACCATCTTTTGGAATTTTTCCTTTTTTATAATATCTGATAGTTTTTTATTTTTGTCTACCTCTAAATGAATAGTCTTACTTTGATAATTATCTTTAGTAATATGCCATGTATAAGTATTATTATTTACTTCATCAGCATTATGATTTGTAACTTCATATATACTTGAAATATTTAAAGTCAAATCAGTTAAAAGAGCATAATTATTAAATACATAGCATCCTTTAGCATCTCCGCTATCAATAATTATTTTATTTGAAACATTTTTAATGCTAGCAAAATTATAAAAACCAAGTAGTGGTGACTTTGCATAATTTGACAATTCATGCTTATACGTAAAAACTAAGCCATAATTATCAATTGTATTAATTAGTTTTTTATTATAGTATTCATACCCCTTTAGTTTAGTATGTATTTCAGGATAACCAGGAGTATCTTTATTAACTGCAAGTTCAAAATTTTTATAATTATTATCAATTAAAGTTTTATATGATGGATTTCCACTATTTAATTCTTCTTTATTTGCACTATTAATGCTAAGTTCATCTTTAATAAATTTATCATTTATTTCAACATTATACACTGCACTACAACCTGATAATAAAAATAAAATACTTATTAATCCAATTAATCTTTTCATTTAACACTCCTGATCATAGAATGGACTTAAACTTCTCACTGTTCCACCAATACTATTAACCTCATCCCCATTATATGTTCTAAATATAAGACCATTATCTCCTCCAGTTGACTCTAATGTTTGAAGATAATCTCCTTTATTTTCAATAACTAGAATTGCATGTCCACTAGTTAAAATAATATCTCCAGGTTCTGCTTCATCTACTGATATAACCGCACTTCTACCAAACCATCCATCTAAAGATGTTGAAATATCTCTTCCCATAGATGTTGAAACAGCCCAATTAACAAAACCGGTACAATCATAACCATAATTTGAATAACAAGTAGTATCACTACATGATTGAGCAACTTGTGAACCTAATTGTTTATCTACACCATTATAGTCAACATAAGCACTTACCCCACCTATATCATGCATATCATGGCCACCATTCCAATAATATGGCAAACGATATCCTCTTTGATATAGACCATAAGCAAGATTTACTCCTGCAATTGCTGCTGATTCTTTACTACAAGTACCATTAGCTGTTTTTACTGAACTATTTAAACTATCATAATCACTTTGTCCTAATGCAGTAATGATATTAGTGCGAAGTAACTGAGTTCCTTCAGTGCCATGAGGATATTCATCTAAAAATCCACCACTAAAATTGGCTTTTAAGTAGCTTAGAACTACTTCATGAATTGCTTTATATGTTTTAGCATCGTATTTTATTCCATCACTACTTTTAAAATCACTACCTACAACCTCGGTAGTATCAATATATTTATCAGATATTTTAACACTTAATTTACTATTAAAATTATTTATTTTAGCATTAGTCATTTCACTAGGAGCTTTTTTCTCATCAACTGGATTAACTGACATAAATAAATAGTGAATGCTTTCATCACTTGCTAAACTATTAAAAATATTGGTATATTTATCAACATTATCTAAGTCATATAAGCCAAGAGCTATTACAACATATTTTACTGGTGTTTCTGAATTAATCTCATTATTTATCTCACTTCTACCAGTGCTTGCTAACCAATCATAATTGGCTTTCTCACTGCCAATAAATCTTACTGTGGATGCATCAAGATTTTCTTTCATATCAAGAACTCTATCATCTCCAACATATAATAGAGCTTTTTCAATATTCTTTTTAGCATATGCAGCATTTACTCCCGCACTATTTCCTTTACTAGTTGGTTTATAAATACTACCAGTTAAGTCTAACATTGCATGATCTTTACTAAGTAAAATTGCAAAAATCATTAAGAAGAATAATAATAAAACCGATACACCTATTATAATCCATATTCTAATTTTCTTATTCTTAAATAGTTTTAAATTACCTTTAGCATCTCCATTAGTACTATCTTTATTAGTAAAATTATTCAAAAAATTAGTTTTTAGGTTTTCTTGTTGATTATCTAATTCATTAGATAAATCATTATTTAGTTCACTTTCTTGTGGTAATTCTTCATGGCTACTTTCTTGATTATTAGGCATTGAATTTATAATTCCAATTGGATGCTTAATTACATTATCCATGGCATTTCCTACTTTATTAAAGGTATTCTTACCTAAATTAGTTTTAGAAAAAGTTTTAACTGCGACTCCACCTAGTTTACCACCGTAAGCGGTAGCTAGTCCTTCAGCAGCAAGTTTAGCATCTTCAGAATAGTTTTTAGCATCTTCACTTTGTGGTTTTGTTTTTTGCTTTTTGCTCCTTAAACTTCCATTTGGCGTACTTAAAGTAGGAATATCTTCAAGTTCTTCATATGGTTCTTCAATTATTTCTTCAGATGAATAATCATCAGATTTTATTCTTTCTAAATCATCATAATCCACTTTAATTCCTACCTTTCGTATTTATTATAAATTATCCTTAAAACTCCACTGTATAGTTCATTAAACTTGATTCTTTAAAGATAAATTTATTATCATCAGCATCAATTACTCTTAATTCTTTAATTCCGTTGTATACTCCATAATCATATCTTCTAACTGTTGCTTTTGCAAAACTATTTGTCATAATCTCATTTACATATTTATTAAAAGCATCATAGTTTTCAAATTTTTTTACTAATGTGTCAGCATCAACTAATTTAAATGCTTCTTCTCTATGATAAATAAGTAAATTTACATAATCAGATAAATATTTCTTAGCAAGTTCTTCATCAGTTACATATATGGGAATTACTTCATTAATCTTATAATCTTTTAAAATATTATAATCTAATCTATTATTAGTTATTTTTTTATCGGCACTATTAACCAAATAAATTATAAAAGTAAATAGTGCTAAAATTAATATTCCAATTATTAAACTTTTATATTTATTAAAAAACTCTGACATTACATTTCCTCCTTAAATATTAAACCATCATAAGGAGTTACACTAAATAATAGTTTTTCTTTATTCATATTTATAATTACATAATAATCTGTTCCTAAATCATTACCATTAATTAACTCTTTTTTTAATTTTCCATATACATAATACTTATAATTATCTTTATTTATTTTTTCATAATACATCTTTTTTGCACTAAATTTATATATACTATCTAAAGGATTAATTTTATTAAATACATTATTATTAGTAATTAACTCTTTTTTTACATAATCACTATCTAATAATTTCATCATATTATCTGATTCTTTATTAGATAATACATCTATATATCTATTTATACATCCTTCTATGGTAAAGAAATCATTAGCATTAGTTACAATCTTATAATTAGAATTATTATTATCATTTAGAGTTTTATTCTCTTTTTTAGATAATATAAATAATATAGTTAAAAGTGCTACTAAAATAATAATTAATATAATATTTTTATTTTTTAATTTATCCATAAATCACCTTAGTTACAATTATTATTTACATAATTAGACATTTGTGAAGCATAGGCATCTGCACGGTTTGCACAAGTAGTTTCCGTATTAGCAGGACGTTCAAATTGAACACAATAATTATTAGCTAGCGTGTTTGCAGAAGCTGCTTCATTAAGTAAGGAATTATATAAAGACATATATCCACTTTCTAACTCATATAAAAGAAAATCTAATTGTCCACCGACTGTTTGCCATCCACTAGTATAATTTTTTAAATTATCCCATCTTTCATTATGCCACTGACATAAACCATAACTAGTACCACCATCACCAACAATATTTGGATTAAAACCACTTTCTGCATTAATATTAGTAAGTACAGCAGCAATACCACTATTGCTAAAACCAGAGGCTTTTAAAGATAAACAAATTTCTTGCATAACTGTTCCACCTTCAACATGGGTAACAGTTCCACTTTTTGGTCTTGGATTATCAGCACTTACATACTCTAATGGATCTACAGCATTATTACTAGTAGGACCTACTCTTACTTCAAAATGTAAATGAACATCAGTTGCTGATCCACTACTTCCTGCTTTACCAATAACCTCTCCTTGAACTACACTATCGCCTTTTTTTACCGTTATAGTACCTGCTTCTAAATGAGCGTAAAAAGTATATATTCCATTGGAATGCTGTATTTCTACATAATTGCCGTAACCATTGCCACATTCTTTATCATCATCTTTACAATTATCATTAATTGATACTATGGTTCCAGCTTTAGCAGCAATTATACTAGCTTCTCCTTTAGCTCCCAAAGCACCAATATCAATTCCGTGATGACTGGATTCAGCATTACTATTTGAAGTATTACTTAAACCAAATGATTTGGTAATAGTAGTGGATATAGGCTCATTGGCTGCTATAACTTTTCCATCTTTATCAGTTGTTTCAGCGCTTCCTATTGGCCACCAAAAATCATTATTCATCGTTTCATGATAAGCTGATTCTGGTCTAAATTTACGATATACTTCTATTATTTCTTTAATATCATCTATAATTCTTTCTCTTACTTTAACTAGTTCTTCTTCATATTCATCATTACCATATAAATCACTGATTTTTTTAGTACCTGCTTTTTGTAATAATTCTAAATACATATGATATAAATTAGATTTATTATCAAAATATCTGCCTTTACTTAAAAACTCCCAGTATCCATACTCTAAAACTTGTTTTTGTCCTCCAGTTACTAGTTTATGATCACCATAACCTTTAGCAGAAGCTAGACTATTACATTCTTTTTCATCCTGAGATTTAATTCCAAAAAATGAGCCAAAAGCATCAGCATATTTCTTCCAAAAGCTTACGGATTCTTTTTTTAGAGAAGTTAAACATTTACTATCAACTAAATTTCCATCATCACAAACATAATGGCTTTCTTGTTTTTCATTTCCTTCTTCATCTTCATATGTACTAGTTTCTAATCTTGGTTCACTTACCCCATAGCAAGTTCTTTCATAGCCAATCATGGCTTTTAATAAAAGTTTTAATGTATCAACTTCTTGTTCAAAAAATTCCTTACTCTCATCTTGATCTACATTATAATTTTTACCATCATCATTGTCCAATTTATATGAACCAGAATTATCATTAAAATCACTAGGTATGTATTCATAAAAAACTGTTGCTAAAATAATTGCATCATCAATTACTAAATTTCTTCTTTCATAACTAGCAAGTAAGTTATATAACTTAGTATAAAATTTTCTTTGACTTTTAATTATATTATCTATACATTCTTCTTCTCCATCAGGGCAATACCTAGTCCAGTAATCTTTAGTTTGTTCAGCAAATTCATCATAATCAAAATCTGAATATTTAAATGAAGCAGATACATTATTAATACTAAGCAAAAATACTATTAGAAAGATAAATATTAGTTTTTTGCATCCTTTTAATAATCTATATAAATTATATTTTTTAATCATATGAATTCACCTCTTTAATACACAAATAAAATTTAAAAATATGGTCAACTAATGCTGGCCATATTTTTAAGACTATAATCCTCCACCAGCACCAAATGAATCTAATTCATCAGGAGTTAAAATTACATTAATTCTCATACGCCTTGAACCACATACAAATAAGGCTTCTCCTTGACTATATCCTTTGATACTTTCTTTCTCATTTTCATTTAAATCAATTAGTTTAGATAAATCTTCAACTGCTTGTTTTCTTAATCCCATTACTAAGTAATATGATGCATTATCAAATATAGCTTTACCATGAACAAAGACATTTTCTGCTGCAAAATCAGTTGGCTGCTGAGTAATAATGATTGTACCAGTATTATATTTACGACTTCTTCTTTGAACTTGAGCTAAGAACTCTGCACCTAATTCGTTATGGGCTGATAATAAAACATGTGCTTCATCTACATACATAATGGTATTAGTACTTTTATCTAAACATAGCCCCCATGCATATTTTAAAATATTAAAGAATAAAGCATTACGGATATTTGCATCACTGTTCATAAGTTCTCTAATATTAAATACTACAAAATTACTATCAGTATGAATAGTAGTATGACCATTAAAATAATATCTAAGTTCACCAGTAAATGGTCTTACTCTAAGTTCTAAGCGCTCCATAACATCTTTTTCACGAGTTGCTTCTGGCATAGATAAGAGTCTACCTTTGATAGTTGAATATACATCATCAAATATTGGATAGTCTTCAGAAGTAAAAGTACTAAAATCAGTATCAAAATCAATACCAAATCTTTTATATGTATCTTGTACAACTTCGCTAAACATTTGCAGAACATCATCTTCTATTGATGGATAATAGTATTTCATGAAGGCTTTTAAACTTTGAAGCGTTCTTGTTAAAACAGAGTGTCCAAGACCATTTTGAAGTTCTTCTTCATCTGCATCAAATACTATTTCAAGTGGGTTAATCATTCCATAACTGCCACCTTTACCTAAATCGATAAAGTTGCCACTAAAATTTTTAACCATTTCCTCAAGTTCACCTTCAGGATCTATTGCAATTATTTTACAATTATTTCTAATATGAGTACGTAGCATTAATTTTGCTGAAGTACTCTTTCCTGAACCAGATGTTCCTAAGATTATAAGATTTGCATTATTGCGATTATGTTCTTTTCTTATTTGATATAAAAACTGATTAAATAACACTACTCCGCCTGAAAAATCTACGCCAAGAAGAGTTGATGATCCTGGATCTTTAATACTATCAAATACAAATGGATACATGGCTGCAATAGTTGGACTTGGAATAGGAGTTCCAATACGTTCTTCAACATCTTGTTTGGGAAAAATTGGAATCATTGATTTTAAAACTTTTTCTTGTTCAAACATCATAGGTATTCCACGCATTCCCATAGCATCTAAATAGTTTCTAACTTGAATCTTTTTATTTTCTAATTCTTCTTTTGTATCAGCAGTTATCATTACATGCATTTGAAAATCAAATATTTTGGACTGAGTTGCTGCAAGCATTTGAACAAAACTTTCTAATGATTCATAATCTTGTCTAATTCTTTCTTGAATAGTTCTTTCATGTTCATTTTGATATCTTTGTTTTAAATCTGCAACTTCCTTGTCAATCATTCGACTCATAGTGGAAAAATTAATAGGAATATGTTTAATTACTACTTTTACTCCAGGAATATTTGTAATATTAGCTAAAAAACCTGGACCTATTATTTTTGGATAACTAATAATAGTTAAAATAGTCGCATATTTATCACTAATCATAAAATCATTTATGTTAAAATTTATGCCCTTAGGAGCTATCTCACTTTTAAATGTATTAGACATTACTCATCACCGTCCCAAAATCATTTTTTGCTCCCCCATTTAAGAAATTTTGAAGTAAGAATTTTAAATCTTCATCACTAGTTTGTCTACTTGTTAAACCAATACTTGCTAAATTACTAATTAAAGTTTGAATTCTTTTTGCACAAATTTCTAAATTTTTATCTCTAAACATAATAAAGTACTCTGTATCTACTACATTCATAGCGCTAGTTTGAAAATTTTCAGCCTTACTAATATCTTGAGCAATTAATTTTCTAACAGCTTGGGACGGAGCATTATCAAATTGTAGTTGTAATTCAGACATATACAAATTAATATCAACTGGACGATCAGCTACAATTAGCCAGAACTCATAATCTATCGTATTATAAAAATTTCTAAAATTAAAGATTATATTATTTTGAGTTTGTGCATCTAAAATAAATATATTTTTAGGTTCTACCTTAATACCAGTTACATACCAATTATTATTTAGGGTAATCATTCCATTTTGAATACTTTTAACTGGTATCCAATCTTCACTATAATTTTTTTGTGTCGTCTTTGCCATATTCTAAACTCCATCCTTTCCAATAATAAGTTCTTGGATTTGCATAAAATAAATATACATTTTTAATAAATGTTCTAACATTATGAACGTTTGGTAAAGGAATTACTAGAAACGAACAAATAAGAACTGGTAGTAATATTAATATTACCTCTTTCATAGTAGTTGTTCCAATATTTAGTAATATTAATATAAGTGTAGCAGCAATTCCAGAGCCAAAGATAATTAAATCTACTTTATTAAATAAATTTAAATAAAGCATTGATTTCTTTGAATTGGCTGGTATTAAAAAACTATTATTATTCACCCTTTTATTCCTCCTTT